>JBLHKE010000283.1:0-9334 GCA_047619485.1 Verrucomicrobiales bacterium
GACAGGTCGCCGGCCGCCGCGAGATCGAGCAAGACCTGATCCGGGATGCTCCCCCAGAGGAAGAACGACAGGCGGGAGGCGAGTTCAGAATCGTCGATCGCCTCCGAGCCATCGCTGTTCGACGAGCTGTCATAAAGGTAGAGAAACCTCGGTGAGGAGATCGCCGCGGCGGCAACCGACTTCATCGCTGCAGTAAACGTATGCCCGCCATCCAACTGCGTTCCCACATGGGCCGCGTAACGATCTAGCACTCCGGCTTCGACCTTGCGACGGAACGCCCGGGTCAAAAACTCATCTAGGCGCGAACGCACCTCTGCCCTCACGTCCACACCTGTTGCTGGCGCTTGAAAAAATCCCGCCCAGATACCGACATCGCGCGGGTTAAAATCGTTACTTTCGACGATCGACTGCGCGAGCTTCAGGAACGACTCCATTAGAAGTGGCGAGAGCGAAAGGTGATCGCCACGGTTGTCATAGCCATGCTCGGCGCGCAAATCCTGTGGGAACGGCGCCACGCCCGACAGCCGCTTCTCGATCATCTGGGATTTCCCCAGCGGGCGACTGCCCACAGTGACACTGTCCGACATCTTCCCCGTGTGCGGTTTGAAGTAGTCCTTGTGCTCGCGCATCATGCGCTCCGGCAGCGAGAATACCACGCCTTTGAGCCCGAACAGATCGACCACCGCATTGTCGTATTGAAACCGGTTCATCCGCCGGATCGGCGTGTGCGGGAACACCTTCTTGGCCGAGGCCGATGAGCGCCGCAACCCTCTGAGCTCTGCCAGAAACTTCTCCCGCTCCGGCTTCGCGATCAGCGGTTCATCCTCGGGCGGCATCTCCTCGAAATCGATGACATCGATCACCTCCGCCAGAAGTTCGGGGTGCTTGGCTAGCTCGGCGATGCTGCCAATCTCCAACAGGTTCACCTTGCCCTTCACCTTGCCTTCTTGGCCGTGGCATTTGACGCAGCTCGACTGCAAGACCGCCATAATCGAGTTTTCCTCCTCCGCCCCAAGGCACGGGACAAATAGTAGGAAGGCGCTAAGAATGAAGATCGATCGGGTCATATTAGACTACTGAACCTCTCACAACTCGAACGGTTTGGCAGTGAAAAAGGATCAGTCTATCTAGCGATCTGCCCGAGTTTCTACCTTGACGCAACTCTCCTCAGAGACCGACGATCATAGAACACGTATTCTACACACCCAGCGAGACCAGCCTCATGAAAACACGACGTCTATTTCTCTCCGCCAGTAGAATGCCAAGCGTGAAGATCGAGCTTAAAGACCAGTTCGAAGTCGAGTTCAAGTAGGCTGGCTGCACGCCGCCCCAAAGTTGCGATGAGTGCGCCACTGGTCTATTTCGGACTACCCCTCCTCTGTCTCCTCTTGAGACCGAGCACCAGGAGACAGACTGGACGTGAGCGATTTTTCAACAGTGTACTCCTAGTTTGGATCGGCTTGATCTTTTACCAAGGATTCATCGGCATGCCACAGGCTCACGAGAACGGGGTAAACATCCACGACGACGATTTTCGGATGAACATTGCGATCCTTTTTTTGGGCTGGATCGCTGGCCTCATCACAACGGGGATCACCTTCGGACTCTTCGCAGCCTTTGCCCGCGAGCGACGCAATAGACCTATTGTTCAATGCCCTTAGCTAGAAGGAATTTCGTTCACCGTGTAGTAGGCCTTGGTGTGCAGCAGCGGCTTCCCGTCCTTCGATCGAAGTTTGGTAAAATCGAAATCGTGGATGTGGCTCTCCTTGATTCCTTCGACGAATATCCGCACACTCAACCCATCCCCCGCAACCTCCGCCCGCTTGATCAGCGGCGTCGTGTGATCCACTTCCGGGCTACCGTAACCGGCCGCGTAGTTGTGTGTGTAGGTGGTAAGTGTGTAATTCTCTAGATTCGCCGCGACAGCTACGTCGACCGGGAGGGTGAAATTTAGCAGGAATCCATCTGGCCGTATATTAATCTCCTTCACCTCAAACGGTGTTTTGCCACTCCAGTCGAGTCGCTGGATGGCGAACGGTTTCTCGCCGCGCACCGGCCACTGGCGGTTCGTCGTGAACCCACCGGCGATGAGCTGCCCCTCCGGGGTGAATTCGACGTTCATGATCCCGGTCGAGAGCCCCTCGCGGAAAGGGTAACATGCGCCCTGCCAGACGCCGTTAATCTTCTCGGTCGTCGCACGCATGATGAGACTGAGGGTGTAGTCACCAAAGAAAAGTTGATCGCTGAAGGGACCGAACTTTCCGCCGGTCTGCTCAAGGCTAAAACCAGAGATCGAACGCCCCATTTTGATATAAGGAAAACGCACGGCAGGCGGCACGAGTTCTTTCACGCGTTTCTTTTCAACCTGGAGGCGCGAATTGGAATTTGGCTCCACGGCGGGTGTGTCCATCCCATCGGCGTATGGATACCAATTGTAGCTAGCAGGGTGCCCGAGAAACCCACCCGGCTTAAGGTGTTTGAGCGAGCAGCTACCGTTCCACGGCCCCTGGCTCTCGATGCAGAACATCGCCCCCTCCGCGTTCGCGGCCACACCAGCCGGACTGCGTAGTCCGCTGCAGACCGGGATCATCTTACCCTCGGGGGTGACCTTGACCGCCCAGCCGCGAAAAAGATTGCGAGAGTGATAGGATGCGCTCAGACCGAGCGCGACCCAGATGTTTCCGTCAGGGTCATGCTTAGATCCAAAGGCGAACTCGTGGCCCTCGGCATAGCCCCAGTTGTTGGTAAGCGTATCGAAACGATCGGCGCTGCCGTCCCCGTCGGTATCGGTCAGTTTCGTGACCTCACCAAACTGCGTGATGGTGAGGGATCCATCCCTCCACGACATGCCAAAGATCTCATCCTGGCCGCTGGCGAACAGCTCGTAGGTCGGATTCGGTGGATTCGCTAAGGCTCCTGAGATGAAGTAGACGTCGCCTCGCCGTGTCCCCACCGCCAACCGGCCGTCGGGCAAGATCTCGAAACTCCCTGGCCTCATGGGCACCTCGGGCGGGATCGGTATATCTACCAGCGGGTAGTATTTCGCCTCCTCCTCGGCAGTCCCCCACATGGAACCGAGATCCTCAGCCCGTGAACTAGCCAGGAGGCTTGCGAACGCGAAAAAACAGAGCGTTTTAGAGATTACTTTTTCCATCGGTATTCAAATTGGAGAACGGTTTCGCCTTTCGGCAGTGCAATTGACAGCAACAGTTCCTTGGGATCACCGTCCCGCACCGTCGCCGAGAGGATCTGCGGGACAGCGACCGTCAGACCGTCGACTTTCCAGCCTCCGCCCATTCGTTCGATCACCTTGCCAGAACCCACTCTGAAGAAAAACGGCTGCTGCTCTGAGGCCGTGTCGAAGGTCATCGTCCGTCGGAAGTAGGCCTCGCCATTTTCATCCAATTGATCTTCGAAAAAGTCTCTCACCGTGATGTCGCCGTAGCGATACATAAAGGTCGGACGCTTCTCCTTGTCCAGCCTGTAGCCGCGATACTCATAGCCTTGATCCTGGGGGAAGAGGTAGTTGGTTTTACCCTTGTAGGGCCAGGAGTCGTCCATGTCTGTGAGGCGGTGAAACGGAATCCCTGCCGGAAACTCGATTCTCTGATCGCCGCGCACCCGGAAGCTGCCGTTATTGACGCTGGCGAACTCCCCTTTCCAGAGAACCCGCAACGCCATCTCCTCAGAATCGAAGGCGAGGCTGATACGCTCCGGGTAACCGACACCGATTCCCCGGTAACCCGCCGTGCCGCGTCCGCGACACATCACGGTCTCGGCGGCGACCCGCAGTTCGTTCGATTGTCGCGACAGCCCTATCGGACTCTTGGCACGCTTACCATCTGAGAGATACGCCCACAGCGCCTCGATCTGCTGATTGGTATCGCCACCGAGTAGCTCCTTGCGGATCGATTCGCCGCCGGGCCAATAGCTCGGCATGATCACCGTCTGGTGGAAGCGCGACGGCTGGCGCATGTAGAGATGGAACCAGTTTTTCTTCAAGCGATCGGTGACGCCGACCAGTTCGAGCGCACCCGCACCAGACTTTTGGCCGTTGAAATCGTGGCAGGCAATGCAACTGAAACCCTCGGTTCCGATCATATCGTAACCCGCCTTCTTCGACTCACGGATGTTGGCAATCGGAGGCAGCTCGAGCTTCTCGAGGGTATCGACTTTCTCAAAACGCTCGATCAGATGGCCGACGTTCGCCTCACCGAAAATCGGCATGCGAGTGTTGAGGTAGTGGCGTTGTCGGGCGCCATGCACCATCACCTGCTCCAGCCAATCTTTGGTGAGCTTCGCTCCGACATGAGTTAGCGGTGGGGGGAGGCGCCCCTGTTCCCCAAGCTCTTCGCGTGTGCCAGTGAAGTAGGGATCACGCTCAAGCGAAATACCACCTAGACCCGCGCGATCATGGCAAGCAGTGCAATTGAAGGTGGCCAGAGTCTTGTTGACCATCTGCCGATCGTTCAACTTGGTGCTTTCGATGCCTGGCAGGGCGGCAGCGATCTGCCGTTTTTGCTCGGCGCCAAGGTCAAAGTGCGGTGCCGCATCACTTTCGCCAAGACAGCCCTTCACCGGGTCGAGATCGGGCATGGCTATGTAATTTTTCTGCGCGAAACCGAGATCGTCATGACACTGCGCGCAACCGAGTTTTTCAAACTGCATCTTTCCCTTTGCCACCAGAGCGGGATCGACCTTGAGGGCTTGAAGCACTGGAATCGTCTTATCAGAGATTGCTAGCTTAGCGGTCGGGATGGGACCGCGAGGAAGTCCCGGACCAGACAACTCCAAGGAGAAACTGGGCTTTCGACCGGTGTGGAAGTAGGTTACCTCGATCCGGTTCCAACCCTCCTTGAGGGAGACGTCTCCAGAGAATTTTTCAATGCCACGACGATCGCTAGGAACGTGGTGGACAACTTCTGCTCCGTCTACGGAAATGATCGCGCCGTTACACTCAAGATCGAAGGTGTAGTCGCCAGCTGCATCGACGCGGAGGAAACCGGCGTACTGGATCGCGGTGTGCTGCGCGATGTTTCCAAAGGCCGCCAGCGAAAAATTTTCGACCTGCCCCGCTTTTTCTTTTTCGACATCTCCATCGAGCCCCTCCCATACTTTCCCCCGCCATGAGACAAATTTTAGGTGACCCGGCACAACGGTCTTCTGCAGTAGGTAGTGAGTGATTTGCTCGACCTCTTGCGCTGGCAACCGCATGTCTGGCATCCGTCCTGAAGGTCGAACCTGGTGTGGACGACGCAAAAATTCACTGAGGCTCTTGAAGGAGTATTTCGCCTCCAGTGCACCAAGTGGAACCGAGCTCTCAACGAGTAACTCTTTGCCATCCGGATCACGTGGGGAGTGGCAGGCCACGCAGCCAACCGAATGGAACAGCCGTTCACCACGCTCCGCAGCGACCGAATCAGGCGCCTGAAGCTCAAAGGGAGCTTCCCCATTTCGATTCAGCGAGACGAGGAAGTGCGCAATAGCCTTCGCCACATCCTGCCGTTCAGGTTGTGGCAGTTGCCGGAGCAGGTCGGGCATCGGGGTTCCCGGTTTCACAGCATGCGGGTCAGCAATGAATGCCTCAAGATAGTTTGGATTCACGCGTGTCCCCACTGCTGACAGTCGCGGCGACTTCCGTGACGTGGTGGAAAGCGAATCCGCACCATGGCAGGCCACGCAATTCATCTCCTCAATCAAAACGCGGCCTCGGAGAGCTGGATCCAGTTCAGTGCCCGAGACACCTGGAATTTTCACCTGAGCGGTCAAAGAAGAGACGGCTAGGCACCATCCAAAAAGGAAGAGAAATAGAATCAGGGCTCGGTTCGGTCGCATGGTCTTAGTTCAACCTGCTAGCCAGCCCCCCCCAGTGCAAGCCCGCTTCGTCACCAACAGAGCAAAATGACATAATCATTGTATAATTCCATAAAATATGTTATTCATTCGTATGTCCCGACGTCATACTTTGCCCACTGTGCGATCGAGCTCGCATTACCACTGCATTAGTCGGGTAGTTGAGCGACGATTTGCGTTTGGGATTCATGAGCGGGACGTCTTCAGGAAGATCTTGCGGCAGGTGGAGACGTTTTCGGGGGTTCAGGTTCTGACTTGGACGATTCTCTCGAACCACTTCCACGTCCTGCTCGAGGTTCCGCCACGCCCTGCGATCGCACTCACGGATGAGGAGATTCTGGAGCGTTGCCGGGCTTTGTATTCAGCGGAGGCGATGGTGGCGGTGGACTGGGAATTCTCGGAGGCACAACATATCGGCGGCGTCGTGCACGAACGGCTGCGGGCGCGCTTCCTCAAGCGGATGTTCGATCTCAGTGAGTTTATGAAGACGCTGAAACAAAAGTTCTCGTTCTGGTTCAACCGCAAGCATGATCGGGTCGGAGTTCTCTGGGAAGCGCGGTTTAAGAGTGTCATCGTCGAGGGGCACTGGAACTCCCTCTTGAAGGTCGCGGCCTACATCGATTTAAACTGTGTTAGAGCCGGTATGGCCACAGACCCTAAAGACTATCGCTGGTGTGGCTACAGCGAGGCGGTGGCGGGGGATTGCGTCGCGCGCCGTGGGATTTCGGTGGCGCTGGCAGACCTGAAATCGGACGCCGACTGGGGAGATGTAGGTCCGCGCTACCGGAAAATTCTTTTCGGTGTAGGCGAGGAGCATTCGACTCGCGCCGGTCTCTCACGGGAGGCGGTTGCGAAGGTCTGGGCTGCGGGCGGCAAACTCTCGCTGCCGCAACTGTTGCGTTGCCGCGTCCGGTATTTCAGTGATGGGCTCGCCGTGGGCAGGGAGTCGTTTGTGGAATCGGTGTTCGCCGTGCTGAGGGAAGCCTTCGCCCCTGGGCGTGGGACTGGGTCACGCAAAATGCATGGAGGCGAATGGGACGGGCTACGTTCGGCGAGGAGCCTACGTGTAAAGCCAATAGATCCAGGAGGGTAGGTAAGGGATTTCTTCGTCAAGACTAGGCGGGTGTCGTGTCAGCGACCCATCGCCATTCGATTCGGGACGACGCAATTCTGTTGGGATTGGAGCTGATACCAAGCTTGGTTAAATGCTGCGGCGGGCAAATCTCACGCGTCGTTCTTCTTTCGCTGGATTCTCCCAGGAACCTTCTTTTTCATCCGTTCAGTCATCTCGAACTTCCCCTCGCCGCTGATCGCCCAATCCAAGTCTGCCTTGATCGGCTTGAAGGCGATCACCGGATCGCTGTACGTTTTCCCATAAGTGAGCAACTCCTTGGCCAGGTCGCGCACAACCTCGCGGTAATTCTTGTCGGTGAAAAAATTGATCAGTTCATCCGGGTCGCGCTTCAGATCGAACAACCACGGTCGACCAATGGGATCGATAACGAGTTTGTGCTGATCTGAAGTGGCGCAGATCCATCCGTTGTTGGTAGCGCGCATGAAGGCAACATCCTTCCAGCCCTGCGACGCCTCACCAGTGAGCAGTAACTGGGACGCATCACGCCCCTCCTCTTTGCCGGTAGTTTCCACGCCCATTACTTTCAATATGGAAGGGAGAAAATCAACGCAGGTGAGCGCCTCATCGACCACCACCGGCTTGGGGTACTTCGCTGGATAGCTGACGATAAAAGGGATGCGCGCAGACCCCTCGTAGGGGACGCCTTTGTTCTGCCGATTGTGCTCGCCGCGCAGGTCGCCGTGATCGGAGGTGAAGACGATGATGGTATTGTCGCGCAGTTGCCACTCCTCGAGTTTGGCGAGCAACTTGCCGATGTTGTCATCGATGCACTTTACCATCCCGTAGTAGTTCGCCATATTTTGGAATTTGGCGTCACCGATGCCCCAGTGAGGCACCTCGCGATCCCGCTTTCCCACCGAGTAGGTGCGCGGTTTTTCGAACTCCAGATCCGCATACATCGTGTCGTAGGGCGCGCGCACGGTGTCGGGACCGTGTGGGTCTGGCAGCACGGTCATCAAGCAGAATGGCTTGTCGCGGTTCACCCCGACGAACCCCTCGACCTTGCGCATCAACCAGTCGGTTGCGAATGATTCCTCGTCGGCGCCCTTGACCCCGTAGTCTGGCTTGCCCTTGGCGCTGCGCGATTTCACCCGTGGCCCCACGGGCGTGTCCTCGAACTGCTTCCAGTGCCCACGGTTGAACATGTATCGGTTGTCATCGAATCCGAACTTACGTTCGGGTGCCCACTGCGGCTTGCCGCCACCGTCGAGGTGCCACTTGCCGACGTAGCCGGTCGCGTAGCCTGCCTCCTTTAAAATCTGCGCAAAGGTGATGACGTGATCCCCCATCGGGATGTTGTTGGTCACGACGTTGGTGCTCTGCGGATACAGACCGGACACGAACGACCCGCGCGAGGGCGAGCATACCGGCGTGGTCGCGTAGAAGCTGGTACAGATGACACCGCGATCGCAGAGTGAATCGATGTGCGGGGTCTCGACAACATGCTTACCCCACATCAGTGCCTGCTCGGGAGAAAGAAGTTTACGGTAGCATCCGAGGGTGCGAAAATTGTGCTCGTCGGTCTGGATCACGATGAGGTTAGGGCGATCTACAGCTTCGGCGACTGCAGATAGGGCGAGGAGGAAGAACAGTATTTTTCGCATGCAGAATCCTGACTGCCTAGCCCTCGATTACAAGCCTGCGATCCTCACGCGCGCGGGATTACCAGCTTGAACGATTCCGTCTCGCGGGAATCCCAAACGAACTCGAAAGCGAATTCTCGCCGGATCACCACATCCCCGTCGCTGCAAATTTCGATGTCCAAGCGAGCGGTCAGCACCTCTCCTTCGCGTCTGTCACTGGGGATCGATCCAGTCCCAGCCATGATGAAGAGGATGCGCTTGTTGGGATTCAGCGTCTCGCTAAAGCGGAAGCTCGCGCCGGACTTCTCCTCATTGTTCCAGAACTTCAACAGGTAGCACTGCCCTCTAAATTCCATCTTAGCGGAATGGACGATCGCCTCCTTCGCGCGCTTCGTCTCGTCCGAAAAGTTGACGTAGAAGAAGCGGCTTCCACCATCGCCATCGTGGTGGAGATCCTCAAAAATGAGGGGTGGCAGGATCGATAGCTCCCTCGACTCCGTCAGTTCGCCAGCCCCATGACCAATCTTCAGCGTGGTATTCCCCAACTGGCGGGTGTCCGACCCGATAGCGCGAAATTTAGTCGAGTGGTTCCGCGAGACCGAAACACAACTACTGAAACCGAGAATGATCAGCGCTGCTCCGACGAGTTGATATCTGACTGAACTAAAAACACTCATATTACGATGGTAGTCGATCGCACTGGTGCCACACGGCAAAAATTGCACCATAGCGCGCGTTTCTTTTACCCGCTGGGCAACGAGGT
>JBLHKE010000284.1:0-9316 GCA_047619485.1 Verrucomicrobiales bacterium
GAGATCTACGCAGAACTGGTGGGCTACGGGGTTTCCGCAGACGCCTACCACCTGACCTCGCCATTGCCCGAGGGCGAGGGCGCCAGCCGCTGCATCGACATGGCGCTTGGCCACGCCGGTCTCAATCCTGAAGACGTCGACTACGTGAATGCGCACGGCACCTCCACTGGGCTGGGCGACATTTGTGAGACCAAAGCGATCAAGCGCACCTTCGGTGATCACGCGAAGAACGGGCTGGCCGTCAGTTCGACGAAGTCGATGACCGGTCACCTATTGGGTGCCGCTGGTGGAGTCGAGATTATTGCTAGCACGCTGGCGATCAAGGACGGCATCCTGCCACCGACGATCAATCTCGAGGAGCCGGATCCTGAATGTGACTTGGACTATGTCCCGAATGAAGCGCGCGAGATGGACATTAACGTTGCTGTGAGTAACTCCTTCGGTTTCGGTGGTCACAATGCCACGCTGATCATCAAGAAGTTGTAGGCGATTTGGAGGGCAGACACTCATGTCCGCCCGTAATCCGAAACTTGCAAGCAGTGCCGCATATCATGCTAAGATCCAGCATGCTCAAAACTCTGGCTATTCTGCTCCTCGCCGCGACGTCTGCAATCGCGGCCAAACCGAACATCGTCTTCATCATGGTCGACGACCTCGGCTTTGGTGATCTGTCCTCCCATGGCGCGAAGGACATGCGCACGCCGAACATTGACCAACTGATGGCCGACGGCGTGCGCTTCGACAAAGCCTATGCGAATTGCCCGGTCTGCTCGCCGACGCGCGCCTCGTTTCTGACCGGTCGCTACCCTGACATGGTCGGCGTCCCTGGTGTTATCCGTACCTTTCGTAAAGACAACTGGGGTAATCTCGACACTCAGGTTCCGACGATTGCAGAGACTTTCAAGAAAGGTGGTTACAAGACCGCGCTGGTGGGCAAGTGGCACCTCGGGCTGGAAGGTGAGGCGACCCCGAACCAGTGTGGGTTCGATTTCTTCAAAGGCTGGCTCGGGGACATGATGGACGATTACTACAAGCACCGCCGCCACGGCGTGCCCTACATGCGGGAGAATGCCAAGGAGATCAAACCCAAGGGGCACGCGACCGATCTGTTTGGTGAATGGGCGAGCCTCTACATGTTAGACCGGATCCAAAAGCAGGACGGTCCGTTCTTTCTCTTCGTCTCTTTCAATGCGCCGCACACTCCGATCCAGCCGCCGGACAGCTGGTTGATCAAGGTGCTCGAGCGTGAGAAGGACAACGGGATCACCGAGAAGCGTGCGAAATTGGTCGCGCTAATCGAGCACCTCGACGAGCGGGTCGGCAACGTCGTCAAGTTTGCGAAGTCGCCCAAGCTCGGTGAGACCATCATCGTATTTACTTCGGACAACGGTGGCCAGGTCAATGTAGGTGCGAACAACGGCGCGAACCGGGGTGGCAAACAGGAGATGTGGGAGGGTGGCCTGCGCGTGCCGACCTGCGTGGTTTGGCCAGGGAAGACCAAGCCGGGCACACGCCTCGATAGCGTGACGATGACGATGGATTGGCTGCCGACGCTCGCTGAGGCGGCGGGGATCAAGGCGCCGGATGACCTCGACGGCACTTCGATCCTGCCCGACATCCTCGGCAACGGAAAAGTCGATCCGCTACGGCCGCTCGTCTGGGTGCGGCGTGAGGGCGGCATGAAATACGGTGGCCGCGCCTACTATGCGATTCGCAAGGGGGCTTGGAAGCTGCTGCAAAACACGCCTTACGAACCGATGCAGCTGTTCGATCTCTCGAAGGATTCTATGGAGGAATCGGCGGTGACCAACGAGCCAGCAATTTTCAACCAACTCTCGCACCAGTTGCGCGAGCACATCAACGCGAGCGGCCAGATCCCTTGGCAGCGCCAAGAACCGTAGCAAGGAGTGGCGTGGCCTACTGCTGTTCCTCCAAGATTTTCTCCTGCTAGAGGGATCGTGTAGATAAGTCGGCGTGTGCTACATTAGCCCTCGAATCCCAACCGACCCAAACCATCCCGAGCCCAACCACAGAGCAGCGCCTAGCCGCGCGCGCACCGAACAGCCGCAGTCCGGTGATGTATCAGTCGTGGCGCGACCTCCTCTTTCTACACTGGAAGATGGATCCAGCAAAAATTCAGTCGAAGATGCCGCCCGGGCTCAGCGTCGATTGTTTCGAGGGCGAGGCCTACGTTGGAGTCGTGCCATTTTTCATGTGCGGTGTGCGTCCGCGCTTCCTGCCGTGTTTCCCGGGGGTATCAAATTTCCTCGAACTCAACGTCCGCACCTACGTCCACGACGCAGATGGGGTGCCCGGCGTGTGGTTCTTCTCGCTCGATGCTAACTGCGCTCCGGCGGTGTGGATCGCGCGTACATTTTTCAATCTGCCTTACCGTCACGCCAAGATGCATGCTGAGCGGTCGGTTGCGGGTGTGGATTATTCGAGTCGCTGCCCAGCCGGCAACTACGAGGGGCGGTTCTGCTATCAGCGCAATGGGGGCAGTGAACTCGCCCAACCCGGGAGCTTGGAGTTTTTCCTCCTCGAGCGCTACTATCTCTACAGTTATAGCGAGAGCCGGAAACAGTTGTATCGCGGGCAGGTCTCGCATCGGCCGTATGAGTTCAGCGAGGCACTGGTGGATGAATTCGACACTGAGGTGATGAGCATGCAGGGGCTCGCTCCCTCCGGCATGGACGATGATGAGGCGCCGCTCTACGACCACGCCTGCATGGCGGAGGATGTGGATGTGAAGATTCTTGGGTTGGAGCGTGTTTGATCTGGAATTACGGCTTCTCCGTCGTAGAGGTTGCGCATGCAAACTCAAATCATCGCCAGTGGCGGCGGCGGTTTCGGCCGCTCGATCGAGAAACTTCCGCAGGAGCGCTACATCCTCGACCAGTGCGGTGCCGAGCGCCCGAAGGTTGGCTTCTTGCCTCAGGCTAGCTGCGAGGATGGAGGTTATATCGCGTCCTTTTATGAAGCGTTCACCCGGCTCGGTGCCGAACCAACCCTAGTGTCTCTGTTCGGTGTCGTGAAACCCGAGTGGGAGGAGCGGCTGCTTGCCCAAGACGTGATCTACGTTGGTGGCGGCAATACCCGTAGCATGCTGTCGCTGTGGCGTGAGTGGGGCGTCGATAAGGTTCTGCGCCAAGCGTTGCACAACGGAACAGTGCTCGCCGGGGTGAGCGCCGGTGCGATCTGTTGGTTCGAGCAGGGGGTCACCGATTCTGTCTGGCCGCTCGGAGTGCTGCCGTGTCTCGGCTTTCTGAAAGGTAGTTGCTGTCCTCACTTCGACGGGGAAGCTGAGCGGCGTCCAGCCTTCACGTCGATGCTAGCCGAGGGGCGGATCAAAGCGGGGATCGCGCTCGATGACAACGCGATGGGGCACTACATCGACGGTGAACTCCATAGGGTCGTCTGCTCGGCTGAGAAATCGAACGCCTATTTAATGGCGTCTGGCGCGGAGGAGACTGCTACAGACCTTGTCCGAATTTGACGTTCTAGGAAGGTGAAAATCGTTGTCGCACCGGATAAATTTAAAGGTTCGCTGAGCGCCGGCGAGGCTGCTGCTGCGATCTCGCGGGGGCTGCGTCACCACTTCCCCAGTGCGGAAGTGGTCGAGATTCCAATCGCCGACGGGGGCGAGGGTACGATGGCTCTGATTTCGGAGTCGCTGGGGGCCGAGCAGGTTGAAGTTGAAGTAACCGGACCGATGGGCATGCCGGTCAATGCGAGGTATGGCATCGCAGGCAGGCGTGCTGTCATGGAGATGAGTGCGGCCTCCGGTTTTCTATTGGTACCGAGCGATCAGCGCGATCCGTGGCGGGCGACGACTTTTGGCACTGGCGAGATGATCCTTGATGCGGTGGCGCGGGGAGCTGAGGAAATCATCATCGGCATCGGTGGTAGCGCAACGAACGACGGCGGCAAAGGCATGGCAGAGGCGCTGGCGTTCGAGTTCGATGAAGCATTCAAACTGGTCGGCTCACCCGAAGAGCCATTTTCTGTAAGGATCGTGACTGCATGTGATGTGGACAACCCGCTGCTTGGCGAAAGCGGTTGCACCCGGATTTACGGACCGCAGAAGGGTATCCAAATAGGCGATTTCGAGCGGCATGAGCTGCGCTTGGCAAACCTGGCGGCAAGCGTCCCGCATATTTCACCGCTGACACCTGGCGCTGGGGCTGCAGGTGGACTGGGTTTCGGTCTGATGGCGTTCTGCGGGGCTGAACTGCGACCCGGTTTCGATCTGGTCGCCGAACTCACAGGCCTGGAGCAAGAGATCGCGGGGGCTGATCTGGTCATCACAGGTGAGGGCAGCATGGATGCACAGACCTTGCGGGGGAAGGGGCCAGCAGGCGTCGCTGATATGGCGCGCGCGGCAGGAAAACGGTGCCTTGGGTTTTGTGGGGTTGCCGAAGGGCGCGAGGCGCTATTGGAGCGATTCGACGAGGTGGTTTCGATTAGTGATCTGGCCTCCAGCCCGGAGGAGTCGATCCGGGAGGCGGCGGCATTGCTCGAGCGCGCTGCCCAATCTGCGTTTTAAGGTTGCGCGAGACCGGGATTTACCTAACCAATACCCGTTCTATGTCAAATTCCAGCCAGCCAGTTGTCGCCCTCTTTTCCGGTCAAGGAGCCCAATCCGTCGGGATGGGCAAGGATCTTTACGATTCGTCTCAGATCGTTAAAGAAATGTTCGATCGGGCGGATGAGGTGCTTGGTTTTCCTCTGACGCAGATCATGTTCGAAGGCTCGGCTGAGGAACTGACGAAGACCTCGCGCTGCCAGCCTGCCCTCTATCTCCACGGGCTCGCATGCCTAGCGGTTCTCAGGGAGAAGAACCCGGATCTAAATGTCACGGCGGCGGCTGGCCTGTCGCTAGGAGAGTTTACGGCGCACGCAGCGGCTGGCACGTTCGATTTCGAAACCGGGCTGAAACTTGTCGCACGGCGCGGGCTGTTCATGGAAGAAGCCTGTGGGCAGAACCCGGGATCGATGGCGGCGATGATCGGTGGCGATGAGGCCGACGTCCGCGCCCTCGCTGAGAAAGTCGGAGTTGATGTGGCGAACTTGAACTGCCCCGGGCAGATCGTCCTATCTGGAAAGAAGGAGGGGATCATGGCTGCGGTGGCCGGAGCCAAGCAAGCGGGACTGCGCATGGGCAAAGAACTCGATGTCGCCGGTGCCTACCACTCCAGCCTGATGCAGCCAGCACAGGACAAGCTCGCAGCGGAACTCGCGGGTGCAGAGATTGGCTCTCCAAATTTCCCGGTCGTGTGCAACTTCGAAGCCAAGCCGGTCTCTGATCCAGCAGACATTCGCCGCACCTTGGAGTCGCAGGTCACAGGTTCAGTTCGCTGGACAGGGTCGATGGAGAACCTGCTCGAAGCCGGACACGAGACTTTCCTCGAACTAGGCCCAGGCGGAGTGCTATCCGGCCTGATGAACCGCATCCGCCGGGGCACGAAGATCATCGCTGCAGGTGACGTGGAGAGCATTGCCGCAGCGGTGGAGCAGCTGACGTAGGTCGCCGACAGCGACGTAGCACGGAGTTGCACTCCGTCGCATGCATCTCAGGCTCTGACGGATCCCTCTCAGACCAAAGGCTCCTTCATCAACAGACACCAGACGTTTCAGCAAACCAAGTAAGCCTCCGAGCTATTTCCCAACATGCTCGAGGATTGCCTCGATAAACGCTGGCAGGTAGGTCTCGGCCTTCTTCGGGCCGATCCCCTGAATCCGCAAACCTGCCTCGACGCTCCTCGGTTTCAGCCGTGTCAGAAATTCCAGCGTCTTGTTGCTGAAAACGACGTAGGCGGGGATGTTGCCACCTTCGGCTGCCAGCTTCGAGCGAAGGTCTTTGAGTCTCTCATACAGCACCTCATCGAAATCCAGGGCAACAAGGTTCGGTTCGTCCATGGTGGCGATCACCGCGGCGACCGCGTCGCGTTTCGGCCAGTTGATCTGGTAATCCAAGCTGCCACGCATCACCTGGTCACCTCGCGCGGTCAGGGTCAGCAAGGGATACTCACCAGTTTCCGTCTGCAGTAGACCTGCTCCTTGGAGTTCTTTGAACAGGCTCTGGATGTAGGCACTGCCCTCGGTCTTCAGCAGGCTATAGGTGCTCAGTTCATCCAGCCGGGAGTTGAGAACCTCCTTCGAGCGGCTGCCAACTAACATGTTCACAATCTTCATACGTCCGTAGCGGCCTTTCCACGCACCACCCTGTTTGCGCGACATCCGCGCGACGCCGCTGAGCGCCTTCTTGACGATGATATCCTCCTCTTCGGTGGGCGGACGCCGGTCAGCCGAACCGCTCGCCTGGCAGGAATCGCAGCTACCGCACAGCGGGGCATTGGCCTCGCCGAAATACTGCAGGATCCATAGCTGCCGGCATTCGTTCGAGTAGCACAGGTCGACCATCGATTTCAGTTTCGCACGGTCGCGGCGATCCTTCTCGTCGAGCGCGGCACGATCGATGTCTAGCTGGTGCTCGGTTACGTCGGGCTTGAGCAGGCGCGTGCCTCGCGCGCGCTTTCCAGGAACGTCGAAGCGCTGGATCATGCCTGCACGCCCCAGTGCCGCCAGCGCGGAGCTGATCCCCATGTCATTCGGTGCCATCACCGCATCGGCGATCGCCCTGATCGGAAGGGTCACCTCGTGCTTGCTGTCTGCCTTCTCCCGTAAAACGCGGTAGGTGTCCTGGATCACCGCATAGCCCGGGTTCGCGCCGTCGATAAAGAACTCTTGGGTTCGAGTGTCGGCGTAGTTGAACAGCAGGTCGCAGACTGAAGGTTCGCCATCCCGACCCGCGCGGCCTGCCTCTTGGTAGTAGGCCTCAATGCTACCGGGGATATCAAAGTGGATGACGAAGCGCACGTCAGAGCGGTCGATGCCCATGCCGAACGCGTTGGTCGCAACTGCGACGTCACGCTTGCGCTTGATGAACAGATTCTGGGCCTCCTCGCGCGTCTTGTCGTCCATCCCGCCATGGTAGGCGACGACCGACAATCCCCACGCGGCCAGCTCGCTGGTCACGGCCTCGACATGTTTCCGGGTGGAACAATAGATGATGCCAGTCTTGTGGCGCTTCACGATCGATTCGATGCGCTTGTACTTCTTCGCCTCTTTTTCGCAATGTGTGATGCGCAGGGAGAGGTTCGGGCGCTCAAAGCCGCTGACACATTCGTAAGGGTCGCGGAGTTTTAGAACTTTGCGGATGTCGGCGCGGACCTCAGGAGTCGCCGTCGCGGTAAAGGCACCGATCTGTGGTGTTCCAATCTTCTCGATCGCGCTGCCGAGCCTGAGGTAATCCGGGCGGAAATCATGACCCCACTGGGAGAGGCAGTGTGCCTCATCGATGGCGAAAAACCCGATTGAGCACTCGCAGAGCGCATCAGTGAACGACTGCGACCGAAAACGCTCTGGCGCGATGTAGACCAGTTTGTATTCGCCGGCGCGCATCCTGCTGATGCGATCCCGCTGCTCATCTGGCGAGAGCGTGGAGTTGATCATCGTCGCTGGGATGCCTTTTTCGACCAGCGCATCCACCTGATCTTTCATCAGCGCGATCAGGGGGCTGACGACGATGGTGACGCCGTCCATGCACATCGCGGGGAGCTGGTAGCAGAGCGATTTACCGCCACCTGTCGGCATGACGACGAGAGCGTCTTTGCCAGCGAGGATCGAGGACACGACCGGAGCCTGGCCGTCGAGAAACTTCCGGTGGCCGAAGTGTTTCTCGAGTGCCTCGAGCGGGTCGCGCGTCTGCTGTGATGGCGGGGATGACATCCGCGCACAGGATGGGGGCGGTGGGGACGCTTTTCAAGTGCGGAGCACTCGGGGACGGACGTAGGTTGGAGTGAGGTCTCTAGGCTTTCTGAGAGTATCCGTGCGGTTGCTATTTTGTCTCTGCTCGCCTTAGGGGGGGACTGTGAAACGTCGACTGAAGCGGGAACTCCTGTCTACCGTCGCAGCCCGTCTGTTTTGAGAAACTCTCGGAATCCCACCATCCCTCCACCTGGGGTCAGTTCCTTCCACCTCGCTGCAATCCCGGATACAGTCGGGGCTGCGAAACTCGTGCCGGTGTAGCTCTTGCGGCCACCACCTGCCACTGGTGCTTCGATGTAGATACCATTCGCCTCTACTTCGACCGCGCGGCCAGGGAAGCACCGCCAGCCCAATGCATCCGGAAGATACTCCATGTCCACGCAGATGACTTCCGGATAGGCCGCGGGGTAGCCAATCACCTCTGGGCGGTTGTCCTTTGCCGCGATCAGAATCGTGCCTGAATCGTGGGCGCGTTTGACCAATTCGTGGAGTTCGTCGTTCGGCTTGCCCGCGCCGGCACTGATGTTGATCACCTCCCAGCCCTGTTCTACTGCGAACCTCAGACCTGCGATCAACTTCTCCGGGTTGTCTTGACCGTGCTCGCCGATCACTTGCACGCTATGGATCACTGCCTGGGGCGCTGCGCGATTTAATATCCCGGCGCAGGCAGTTCCATGCGCGTTGTGGTCTGTGCCGAATTCGACCTCATCAACGAAATTCTCTTCGAAGCCCATCACCGCCTCGTAGTTGGCAGCAATTTTCCCCGCAAGATCTTCATGCCGTGAGTCGACACCGGTGTCGATCAGGCCGACGCGAACACCAGCACCGCTAGCGGTTAAGATTTCGCAAGTTGTGTTGCCCACGCTTCCCATTCGTTGTTCTCCGAGTCTTGGTTGAATTTCGATTCTTCCTCGCTCATATGATCCCAGCCTTCCGCGACCCAGTCGAACATCTTCTGGTCACAATCGGCGACGCGTCGTAGCCACTCTCCTGAGTTCATGCCAAGGTTGTGGGCGGTGGCGATTGGGTTTTCTGCAAAGTCCGCTCTGATCTGCGGATCTGTAAGGCGTGCCATTAGGGTGCGCTGGAAGGCTCGTAGTTCCTGGAATACGGGATCGTTGGGATCGGCAGATGGTGCCTCGCCGATAGCGGCTGGCGATCTGATCTGCGCAGAATGGCTGCGGTGGCGGTAGAAAATTTCTCTGGCCCGATCGACATCCTCGATCACCGTGTCGAATGGATCGAATTTGCTGTCGCGTTCGAGGATGACGATGCCGGCGTGGGTGCGGCGAATGACTTCTTCGAACAATGGCCAGACTTTCTCCATCACAGGGGCGCTGTGGCTGTCTTCCCAGCGGCCGTCCTCGGTTTGGTGGCCACCTGCGAGGTGGATCTGGGAAACGCGATCCAGCGGTAGGCGGTCGAGGAACTCGATCGGGTCGTAGCCGTGGTTATGTGAGTTGTTGAAGATGTTGGTGACGTCGAG
>JBLHKE010000285.1:0-9311 GCA_047619485.1 Verrucomicrobiales bacterium
GCGGTCGCCCTCGCGCTTTTCTTTGTCGCGCGTCTCGTCACTCTGGCTGCGTTCCTGCTTGCCTTCGTTCTTCTCGTCGTCGGCAGCGGCACGCACGGCGGTGGTGAAGGTCGCCATGCCGAGACCGGCTGACAGGATCAGGCAGCAGGCGGTCAAAAGCCGGCTGCTGGTTTGTTTTGGTTTTGCTATCATGGTAATGCGTCTCCGGATTTCGGGTTTCGTGTTGAAAATCGGCGCTGCGCCCGGAGAGAGCCGCGCCGGTTGGAAAGTCTCTAAAATTTTGATCAAGGTCTCGCCGTAGAGGAGCCGTGCTTCGGCGCTCGCGCCGCGCGTGGCATCCTCGTCGCGCAGCACCTCACGATCGGCCAACAAGCGGCGCAGCCCGATCCGTGCGAACGGATTGAACCAGTGCAGCGCCGCCGCCAGAACCACCAGCCAATTGACGAACAGGTCGCCCTTGCGCAGGTGCGCGAGTTCGTGGGCGAAGATGTGCCCGATCTCGTCTGCGGAGAGGAGGTCGCTGAGCCCCTCCGGCACGATCAGGCGCGGGCGCAGGCTGCCGACCAACGCCACCGTGTGCAGCCCGGGGACCTCGAGCAGGCGGACTCGCGCAGGTGTCCCCCAGCCCTTCAGACTGCGCAAAAAAATCGCCTCCGTCGCCGGGCTCGCGGGACACGCGGCACGCGCCAGCCAGCGCCGCAAGCGCCAGTGGCTGAGCAGCGCCGATGAGAGAAAGGCGGCCACGCCCGCCAGCCAGATCGCCGGCAGGAGCGCGCGCACTGCAGACCCGCGGTCGCCGGCCGGGACGGCACCGTTTGGTGCATCTGTTAGTGATAAAGTGTCTGTTAGTGGCAACTCGAGCGCGGGCGATCCCCCACCTGCAGCGCCACCGCCCGCCTGCCATGCGAGCGTGGATCCCAGCGCTTCGGCGCGCTCAACAGGCACGCCCGCCTGCGCCGCCCGGCTCTCGGCGGCGCTCGCCGGAAGCAGATTGGAGATGCTCAGATGACTGCCCGGCGCCACCGGCAAACACAGCCGCGCCAACACCAATAACCCCATCCCGTAACGCCACCTCGCCGATAGCCGCTCGCCCATCACCCACTGCACCAGCAGCACGAGGATCGCCAAGACGCCCGCGTAGAGCGAGGCCTCCAGCGCCCAACTAGCTCCACCCCGGATCAATCCGTTCATCGGCGCGCCTCCTCCAAAATCCGCTTGAGTTCGGCGATCTCATCCGCCGTCACCTCCTCGCGCTCAACAAACGCTGCCACCAATGGTGCCACTTTCCCATTGAACACCTTGTTCAAAAACGTCCGGCTCTCGGCCAGGCGCGACTCCTCCGACGTGAACATCTGCCGGTAGACATACTCCCGCCCGCGCTTGCGCGTCACCAACGCCCCCTTGCCCGCCAGCCGACGCAACAAGGTGTGCACCGTCTTCGGCTTCCATCGCGCCTCCCCCTCCAACGCCGCCACCACCTCGTTCGCCGTCGCCTCTCCCGATTCCCTCCCCCAAAACACCTCCATCACACGCCACTCCGCATCCGAAATGTGCGGCAGTTCGATGTTTTTCTTACACATGTAAGATCTATATCCTACAGATGTAGTAGTTACAACAAGAATCTGCTAGGGAATTGCTTTTCAGCCCCACCGCTCCCTGGGCACCTGTGAGGCGGGGTTAGAGGCGGCGCACTCCACTCGTATGGCGATGGTAAGCGCGGTTGCAGTTGTAAGTCAGCGGGTATTGGTTCAGGTATGCGAACCTCACTGCATTTCGATCTTCATCTCGAGGATATTCGAGCCGCGTTTCACCTTGATCGGCACGACGTCGCCACGCTTGCGCTTCTGCATCGCGTAGGTGAACAGCTGCGACTCGGTCCAATCGTCGCTGTGCCCGTCGAATTCGATCAGCAGGTCGCCATTCACGACTCCCGCACGCTTTGCCACCGCGTGCTCGCCGTACTGACCGACGTGCTTGGTACGCAGTGATAGTTTTCCCGGATTGGCACCCGCCTCTCGCACAAGCAGCATGCCGCCAGCCGCCATGCGACGCAATTCCCAGCTGGAGGTTCGCCACGAGATGTCTGATTCACGCCGCCAACCTTTGTGCAGCTCGAGTTTCAACCCGATGATCTGGCTGCCACGATTCACCCCGACCTTGATCGATGCCGCATCGCCGGCCTCGTGTAGCACCCATTGCACGTCAGCCACCGAAACGATCGGCTGCCCGTCGAGCAGACTGATCTGATCGCCCGCACGCAACCCGGCCTGCGCTGCCGCGGAGCCCGCCGCGACCCTCGCGACGGTCGCGCGCTGATCCTTGCGAAATTCGATCCCGACGATGCTCGGGTTCGGCCAGGGGAAAAGCACCTTGTCCGGGATCGGTTTGCCCACGTTGCGGAATTCGAGCCGCTGCGCATCGGCGATCTGGTGGCAGTGGATGCAGCTCTGCGCCAGCTTCCCCTGGTAGTCGAGCTTCGGCTTGAATTTGGTCAAACTGGGGAAGTCCTGCGGCGTCGCCTTGTCCGGTTGGGCACCGCGTTTGGCTGCCAAACCCTCGGCGTATTTCTGCCGGTTCGCGTCGGTGTTCAGCGCGAGCGCCGCCTGCATCGCCCCGCGCAAACCTTCCAGCGAGATGTCCTTGTCGGCCTCCTTCGGTTTTGCCGAGCGTGTCCCGTATCGCCCGAGGATCGTTTTGTCAGCCGTCAGGAAAAACGCTGCGAACGACATGTCGTAGTCGAACTGGAACAGACCGAGGTCGAGCGAGTTCGCCTGCACCAGGCGCACGCAGACAAATTTCTCCATCAAATCTTTAATCTTCTCGCCGCGGACAACCTGCCCGTCGAAATCTGCACAAGCATGTCAGGGGATACAGCGCAAAACCACGAACAGCGGTTTGTTAGCCCGCTGCGCCTCAGCGAGTCCAGCATCGAGGTCGTTGTAGGTCCAGATCGGATCATCCTTCAGATCGGAAAGATCCTTGCGAACCATCTCGTCGCGGGTCTGGGCGGCGGTGGAGCTCAGCGAGATAGCTAGTGTGAGCAGGGTCGAGGCGAACATTCTCATTGGAGTACCATCCTCCCTTCGCGCATCGCCGACAAGCCTAAACTCACCGCCGGGTGGGGAGACAGATCCTCTACCTATCGAGCATGATGACGGGCAACCACAACAACGATCAGTTGCCAGCCGTGATGCTAGGCAGCGCCGGCGGCCAAATCAAGACCGGCCGCATCCTTCCGACCAAAGGCTGGCGGAGGTCTAACTGAGCGCAGACAGCCATTCCGGTGACGTTCGTGTTTGATTCGAATCCCTCCTGGCGTCAGAGTCGGGAATCGCCGAGTCATGAAAGCAACCGCCTTAATCTTCCTGCTCTCTGCCGCTCTCTCTATCGCCGCCCACAGCGATGAGGCAGCGGCGCGCGGCGAATTGAACCGCGAGTTCGAAGAGACGATCAAACCGTTCGTCAGCAACTACTGCAGCGGCTGCCACGGGGGGGAAAAGCTGAAAGCAAAGTTCGATCTGAGCGTTTACCCAACCTTGGACTCGGTGGCGAGCGACTTCGGCCACTGGGACCTGGTGCTGGAGCGGCTCAACGCGAAAGAGATGCCGCCTGAGGATGCCGAGAAACAGGTGGGTGATGAGCTTCGCGAGAAAGTGATCAGCTGGGTCAAACGCCTGCGCCGCCACGAGGCGGACAGCAACGCTGGCGACCCCGGCCCGGTTTTGGCGCGGCGCTTGAGCAACGCCGAGTTCGACTACTCGATCCACGATCTCACCGGCGTAGACATCCGGCCGACCCGGGAATTCCCCATCGATCCCGCCAACGAGGCAGGCTTCGACAACACTGGCGAATCACTGGCGATCTCGCCCGCACTGCTGAACAAGTACCTCGCCGCCGCACGCCATGTCGCGGATCACCTGCTGTTCCTCCCCGAGGGTCTCCGCTTCGCCCCGCATCCGGTCGTCGCCTATTCAGACCGCGACAAATACTGCGTCCACCGAATCGCCGATTTCTACAAAGCGCAGCCGACCGACTACGCCGACTACTTTCGAGCCGCCTGGCGCTTCCGTCATCGGGCGGCATCGGGGGAACCGGAGAGAACGCTCGACGAGATAGCCGCCGCAGAAAGCATCAGCGCGAAGTATTTGAAAACGGTCTGGACGATCCTAACCGATGCCAAAAACGATAGCGGACCGATCGCGGAGTTGAGGGGACGGTGGAATGCCCTCCCCGGCCCGGGATCCGATGTTGGGGCTCTCCGCACCGCCTGCGACAACCTGAGCGCCTTGGTCATCGAAAGGCGCAAGGAACTCGCGCTGGAGCCGGCGATCAATTTCAAGATCAGAGGTCTCCATTCGAGCAATCAGGCCATCGTTCTCTGGAAGGATCGCGAACTGGCTGCCCTGCGCAGGCGCGGGAAGCTACCCGAGTCGGACGGCAGCGCGGCAAGCGGGGAACTGCGCGCTGCGATCGTGCGGTTCTGCGACATCTTTCCAGACGCCTTCGTCGTTTCCGAACGCGGGCGGATGTTCCTGCCCCCAGAAAAGCGCAACAAAGGACGGCTGCTCAGCGCCGGCTTCCACATGATGCTCGGCTACTTCCGTGATGACGCGCCACTCTATGACTTGCTACTGGATGAGGCAGAGCAGGAAGAACTCGACGCGCTCTGGGACGATCTGGAGTTCATCCCGCAGACGCCGGTACGGCAGTTCGCCGACTTCATCTATCTCGAACGCGGCGAATCGCCAGCGTTTCTGCAGTCGGAGGAATTCGCTTTTGCCCGCCAGGACGCCGACGTCACCTCGGAAGAAAAAATGCACAAGTTGGCCAAACTCTATCTGGCCAAAGTCCGGGAAGCGCGCATCGATGAAAAGGTCATCCCAATCATAGACGGCTATTTTCAAGACATGGCGTCGCGCGTCCGCCGGCTGGAGAAAATCGAGCGCGAAGCCCGACCACGCCACCTGCAAGCACTGGTGGAACTCGCCAGCCGGGCCTGGCAGCGGCCGCTGTCGGACGATGAAAGCGAAGATCTAAGATCGTTCTATAACTCGTTGATCGAAGATGAAGGCTTGGGTCACGAAGAGGCAGTGAGAGATGTCCTCGCCAGTGTGCTGGTTTCGCCGAGGTTCTTCTACCGCACGACAGTCGCCGACGCAGGCACCGAGCCGACACCACTAACAGATCAAGAACTCGCCAGTCGGCTTAGCTATTTCCTCTGGTCGGGCCTCCCCGACGCCGAGCTCCTCGACCGCGCTCAGGCTGGCGCCCTCGATGAACCGGAAATCCTGCTGGAGCAGACCCGGCGTATGTTGGCAGATCCGCGCATGCGCCGCTTTGCGGTCGAGTTCGGCGGAAACTGGCTCGACTTTCGGCGCTTCGAATCTCACAAGGGCGTGAACCGCGACCGCTTCCCCGCATTCGACCACCACTTGCGCCAGGCCATGTTCGAAGAACCGGTGCGCTTCATCGCCGACATCGCACAGAACAATGGTTCAGTGTTAGACTTTCTCGATGGCACTCACACGTTCGTTAACCCTGTGCTGGCAAAGCACTACGGCTTGCCGGAGCCAGTTCATGGTTGGCAGCGGGTGGAGAACGCAGACGAGGCCGGGCGCGGCGGGCTGTTGCCGATGTCGGTCTTCCTTACCACGAATTCTCCCGGCCTGCGCACGAGCCCAGTGAAACGCGGGCACTGGGTCGTTCGGCGACTGCTCGGCGAACGCATTCCGCCCCCGCCACCACAGGTTCCAGAGTTGCCCGAAGACGAATCGAAGTTGGGCGAACTCAGTCTGCGCGAAACGCTGGCCAGACACAGGGACGATCAAAGCTGTGCGAGCTGCCACCAACGTTTCGATGGGATTGGGCTCGTCTTCGAGGGCTACGGGCCAGTCGGCGAGCGGCGGGAGATGGACCTCGGCGGACGTCGGATCGATGCGACAGCAGTATTCCCCGACGGCAGTCAGGGCGAAGGGCTCGACGGCTTGCGAAGCTATCTCCGCGAACATCGACGAGCCGAATTTGCCGACAACTTCTGCCGCAAACTGCTGAGCTATGCCCTTGGCCGATCTCTGTTGTTGTCAGACGACTCCACCGTAGAGAAGATGAAGCAACAGCTCGCGAATTCGGACTACCGTTTCCAACCCCTGGTAGAAACGATCGTTACCAGCCCGCAGTTTTTGCGCAAGCGGGGACGCGATCATCGAGCAACCCGAGAACAAAGCGATGAACCATCGAAGTAGAAAACTCGACCGCAGAACCGTCCTAAAAGGAGCCGGCGTCACCATGGCACTTCCTTGGCTGGAGTCCTTGCCGGTGTGGGGCAAGCCCGCCACAGAAGCCGCGCCCCTGCGTTTCGCCACCCTCTTCATGGCCAACGGCATCAATTACCCCAACTGGTGGGCAAAGGGCGAGGGTGCCGAGATCGAATTGGGCAAATGCCTGCAACCGATGGAGGCGGTGAAGGAGAAGACGAATTTCATCTCCGGCCTGTTCAATAAAAACTCCACTGGTGTCGGCATCCATCCCGGACAGACCGGCAACATTCTTTCCGGCGCCTCGCTGCAGCGCGGTTCTGTGCTCAAGGGTGGGATCAGCATGGACCAGGTCTTGGCTGGGCACCTCGGCGACGAGACGGTGCAATCGAGCTTGGTGCTGGGATGCGAACAACCGGTGACCGGCTGGCACGAGACGAATTTCTCGATGGTCTACAGCTCGCACATCTCGTGGCGCGAGACCACCGCACCGCTCCCGATGGAGGTCTATCCGTCGCTGGCCTTCGACAGCCTGTTCGACAACCGTGGTAGTCGGCGCATGGAGAGCATCCTCGATCGCGTCAAGGATCACGCATCTGACCTGAAGCGCCAAATCAGTCGCGACGACCAGTCCAAGCTCGACGAATATCTCAGCAGCGTCCGCGACATCGAGAAGCGCGCCGAGCGGCTGCGCAATTTGAAGCTGCGTGCCGACGGCAACGCCAAAGATCGCGGAAGACTGGCGATCACCATGAAGCGTCCAGACAACGGCATGCCTGAGGACATCCGCGAGCACATGCGCCTGATGTGCGACATCATCGCGCTGGCCTTCCAGACCGACAAGACTCGCATCGCCACGCTACTGCTGTGCCGCGACGTCTCCGGGCTTGTCTACCCATTCCTCAACGCGCGCTCCTCGCACCACTCTTCCTCACACTACGACACGAAGGAGGAATACCAGCGCATCACCACTTTCTACACCAGCCAGTTCGCCTACCTCGCCGAGAAACTCGACGCCATGCCAGAGGGCGAAGGCACCGTGCTGGACAATTCCTGCCTGATGTTCGTCAACAACTTCTGGTCGGGATCGAAACACGAATCAACGCGCGTCCCAGTGCTACTGACTGGCGGCCTCGGCGGCAAGCTCGAGACCGGCCGTGTGCTCAACTACCTGGACAAAGGCGATGAGAACCGCAAGCTCTGCAGCCTGTACCTTTCGATCATGGATCGCATGGGAGTGAGCCTCGACCGCTTTGGCGACGCCGACACGCAGCTTGCAGGCATTTGATTGCCGAGCCTAGATGGTGATCGAGTCGCTCCGCGACAAGTTTGCCTCCGCTGCCATCGACCAACACGTGTCCCGGCGCCCGGGAGCGTTATCCGCGGAGGGCGAGTTTCAGGGCGCGAACACCTACACCCGGAGAGCCCGACCAGGAAATTCCCATTCGAACTCAGTTTTCGCCTAACCAATCAGAGCTGCGCCGCCGATGTCGTCAATCCTGGCGAAGCGCTCAACCATAGCCGATCGGATGTAAAATTTCATGGAACTCTGCAGATAATCTACGATGTATAAACCGATTCCGTCACTCTGGCTCTCCCCAGCCTCTCACCCTCCACTCTACTCACACCAAATAAACGCTTAATGCCATCCACCCCCTGTTCTAGACTCTCCGCGGCTACTCTGCTGATCATTTCCGTCTTCGTCGCTCCGACCAACACCGCACTCGCCGCCACGGCCAATGACGATGCCTATACCGGATTCGAGGACTCGCCATTAGTCGCCGGAGAGGGGCCAATATTATCAGTAGATTTCGACACGCAAGGAGGCGATCAGCCGACTCTTGATGGCGACTGGGATTTTCTCGACCGCATCGAGAATGCCGAAGGGAACAATGACACCTACCCGACCGATGGCATGGGCAGGAACTGGAAGGACGCCGACTTCGATATCACCACCTCGACCATCAGCCCGTGGAGTTCCGGTGCGACGCCACTGCAGAGCGGTGCGATCGCCGCGTGGCCGGGGGCTCAGGATGCCCTGTTCGGAATCGCAGCCGCACCAAGCGGCTTGAATCTGATCACCACCTATCTGTTCCGCAACACAATGACTCTCACCGCCGCGGAGGCAGCCAATGCGAACTGGATAATCGATCTCATTTCGGACGATGGCAGCATTGTCTATATCAACAGTGTCGACGTTTTTCGGCTCAACATGACCCCCGGTGATTACAACCCCGCCGGCCCTGTCACGACGAACACACAAACGAATCTCAGCTCCGGAAACGGAGGTAGTACGGGGAGCGAAGACGTCTACACAAACTCGCCGTTGGATCTCTCAGGCATCCTCAATTCAGGCGTGAACACGATTGCAGTCGAGGTGCACCAGAACGATCTCAGCAGTTCAGACGTCGGCTTCGATCTATCTCTCACTCCCGCCGGGACATCGGCGACGGATGCGTTCGTATACGCTGACGACGTGTTCGGCTCCGCGCAGCCCGGGTTTGCTTCTGGCGATCACGTTGCGTCCGGTGGCTTCGATGGCAGCGGCGGGCTCCACGTTCGAGTCGGTGCTGGCCAAGGTGGCGGCGTCGAGGCTTCGGGGGCTTGGCAGCGTTCGTTCGCGCTCGCCCAAGCGGCGACGGTGACGGTCGACTTCCGTTACCGGATGGTCATGTCGAGCGAGTTCGAACCGAACGAATACGGCGAGATCATCATGGACATCGACGGCTCACGCCATGGCAGCGATCAGAACAACAGTCTAGTGCACCGCAGCTCGGATGGTGGTGGCGGTCCTAACATTGACACCGGCTGGCAATCGGCATCGTTCGACATCCCGCTGGCGGCGGGCGACCACACGATCAGTCTCGGCTTGCTCAATTTCGGCTCGACCGTGGGAAACGAAATCATCGACGGCTGGTTCGACGATGTTGAGATCGCCTTTCTCGGCAGCGCCGGCGCCGCCGGTGGCAGCGTACTGAAAAACGACGATGGCACGGGGCTGGCAGCGGTGCTTGATGCCGGTCCGGACCACGGCACGCTCGCCCTCGATCCGGATGG
>JBLHKE010000286.1:0-9251 GCA_047619485.1 Verrucomicrobiales bacterium
TAGCAGAATCCACCCTCACTTCAGATCTCGATAAGACCTTCCAACTCCAGACCGCCTTCAGCGCCGGGTTCATGAAAGATCCGCTCGACACCTTCGGAGAAAAACGCCGCCAGCTGTTCGGCCCGGAGACGCGAGCCTTCGGCCATCCAGGCGCTGGAGGCAGCCATGCCTTCGCCGATCCAGAGAACGGCATCGCCTTTGCCTACACGATGAACCAGATGAGCTACGGCGTATTGCCCAATGTGCGCTCACTGGAGATGGTGGCGGCGCTCTACACGTAATCGCTCCAACGTCCGACCACTACACAAAAACGGGCACCTGCCCGAAGACAGGTGCCCGCTCGAAAAGCGCTGTGCGCTAAATTACTTCTTCCTCTTCTCCTCTTCCGCCTTGATGGCAGCTGCGATCACATCTTCGGAAACGTTCCTAGGACAAGCCGCGTAGTGTGAGAACTCCATTGAGAACTGGCCGCGACCGGAGGTCATCGTGCGCAGGTCACCGATGTAACCGAACATGTCGCTCAGCGGCGCGTCGGCTTTCACGCGGATGCCAGTTGGCCCCGGATCCTGCGACTTGATCATACCACGGCGGCGGTTGAGGTCACCGATGACATCACCGACGTGGTCTTCTGGAGTGAACACGTCGAGCTTCATGATCGGCTCGAGGATCTGTGGCCCAGCCTTCGGCATCGTCTGGCGGTAGCCAGCCTTCGCTGCGAGTTCGAACGCGATCGCGGACGAGTCAACCGCGTGGAAACCACCGTCAACCAGCGTCACTTTGAAGTCCAAGCAAGGATAGCCTGCCAGCACACCTTTCTCTTTCGAGGTCTTGAAGCCCTTCTCGATCGCACCCCAGAACTCCTTCGGCACGTTGCCGCCGACCACTTTCGATTCGAACGTGAAACCTTCACCGGGCTCGCCCGGCTCGATGATGTAGTCGATCTTACCGAACTGACCCGAACCACCCGACTGCTTCTTGTGGGTGTAGGAATCTTCGACGCGCTGAGTGATCGTCTCGCGGTAGGCCACCTGCGGCTTGCCGACTTCGACCTCCACACCGTGCGTGCGCTTGAGGATGTCCACCTTGATGTCGAGGTGAAGCTCACCCATGCCCTTGAGGATGGTCTCTCCCGAATCCCGATCGGTCTCGACGTGGAACGATGGGTCTTCTTTGACCATCTTGCCAATCGCGGTGCCGAGTTTCTCCGAGGCGGCTTTGTCTTTCGGCGAGACCGCGATCGAAATAACCGGTTCAGGGAACACCATCGGCTCCAGCGTCGCTGGGTCGTTCGGGTCACACAGCGTGTGACCGGTCTGCACGTTCTTCATGCCGACCAGAGCGATGATGTCACCAGCTTGGGCGCTCTCGACTTCCTCGCGGGAGTCTGCGTGCATCTCGACGATACGCCCGACCCGCTCGGTCTTACCTGTGAAGGTGTTGAGAATTGCGGTGCCCTTCGTCAATTTACCGGAATAGATCCGCGTGAACGTCAGCGCACCGTACTGATCATCCATGATCTTGAAAGCGAGCGCACGCAGCGGCTCGTCTACAGAGACGACTGCAAATTCGCCAGTCTCGTTACCGTCCATATCGACCTCAGGCTGCGGCTTGACCTCGGTCGGGCTCGGCAAGTAGTCGACGACCGCGTTGAGGATGAGCTGCACGCCCTTGTTCTTGAAAGCAGAACCACAATACGTTGGGAAGAATTCGAGAGCGATCGTGCCCTTGCGGACGCACCTCTTAATGTCGTCGATCGACGGCTCTTCACCATCGAGGTATTTCTCCATGAGGTCGTCGTCCTGCTCCACGGCGGTCTCGATGAGAGCGGTGCGGTATTCTTCGACTTTGTCGACCATGTCGGCGGGCACATCTTCGAGCGTGTAGTTTTCCGGCTGACCTGTCTCGTCCCAGACCCACGCCTTGCGCGTGAGCAGATCGACCATGCCGATCATGTCATCTTCGATGCCGATCGGCAGGACCATGACGAGCGGCTTGGCTGCGAGCACTTCCTCGACCTGCTTCACCACGCGGTAGAAGTCAGCGCCGATGCGATCGAGCTTGTTGACGAAAATGATACGCGCGACCTCGGACTCGTTGGCGTAGCGCCAGTTGGTCTCAGACTGCGGCTCGACACCACCAGATCCACAGAAGACACCGACACCGCCGTCGAGAACTTTCAATGAGCGATACACCTCGATGGTAAAGTCGACGTGACCGGGAGTGTCGATGATGTTGAAACGGTAGCCGTCCCAGAAACAGGTCGTCGCAGCGGACTGAATCGTGATGCCACGCTCCTGCTCCTGATCCATGAAGTCGGTCGTCGCTGCACCGTCGTGCACTTCACCAGTCTTGTGAATTTTGCCAGTGAGCTTGAGGATACGCTCGGTGGTCGTGGTTTTACCGGCATCGACGTGTGCGAAGATGCCAATGTTTCTATATTTCGAAAGGTCTTTCATTTCTGGCTGGTGCTTGGTTATTCTAAAAAACTGCGAATTTGCAGGCTGATAGCTAGTTCAAAGCCGCGATTTGGCAACCTCAGAGTGCGACTATTTCCTCATGCCCGAAGCGGGTTATCAGGCGTATTCAGGGGCGAACTAGGTTGCATCCCAGCCCTCCCGCAGCCACCGTCCCATCCGCCATGACCGAAGAATCCATCCGCTCCGCCCTTAGCACTGTCAAATACCCCGGTTTCAGCCGTGATATCGTCTCATTTGGCCTCGTCAAGGGGATCGAAATCAACGGTGATAAAGCGACGGTGAAGCTAGAGATCGCCACCCGCGAGCCCGAACTTCCACGCAAAGTCTACACTGAGGCTGCCGCAGCGGTGGCCAATCTCGGCGGCGAGATCGAAATCGACATCGTCATCAAGGATCCTCCCACCACCCCCGGCCCCGAGGCCGGCATGGGTGCGGGCACTTCCAGCATCCCCGGCGTGAAAACGATCGTTGCCATCGCCAGCGGTAAGGGAGGTGTCGGCAAATCCACGGTTGCCTCAAACTTGGCGCTCGCACTTTCCCAATTGCCGGGTAGCCCGAGCGTCGGCCTGTGCGACTGCGACCTCTACGGCCCGAGCATCACCACCATGTTCGGCACCGACGAGGAGCTGCGTGGAACCGCGGACAACGAGATCATCCCAGCTGAGAAGTTCGGCATCAAACTCGTCTCGATGGGCTTCCTGCTCGACGATCGCTCGCCAGTCATCGTCCGTGGCCCGCTCGCAACCCGCTACACCCAGCAGTTCCTGCGCCAGTGCCAGTGGGGCGAGCTCGACTACCTGATCCTCGACCTGCCACCAGGCACCGGCGACATCCAACTCACCATTGTTCAGAGCGTCGCGCTCGACGGCGCCATCATCGTCACAACCCCGCAGGAAGTCGCCCTCATCGATGCGCGCAAGGCCACCACGATGTTCGGTAAGGTCAATGTCCCGATCTTGGGCATCGTCGAAAACATGAGCTACTTCGAGTGCCCCAGCGACGGCGTGAAATACCCGATCTTCGGTGAGGGCGGCGGCCAGCGCGAGGCGGAACATCTCGGTGTGCCACTGCTCGGCCAAATCCCTATCGACATCCCGACCCGCGAATCTGGTGACAGCGGCAAACCGATCGCGCACCAGGACAATGCCGATAACAAGACCAACCAGATCTTCGCAACGATGGCGGCGGATCTGGCAGCACTGGTTGCCAAGTAGGCAGCAATCGTTGCGCACAGGCGGTTAGGGGCGTCTCGCCCCATCACGAGAATACTCACGGCGAGAAGCCCAAGCTCCTTGGTCGCGTTTCACAAGGATTCGCCGGACGCCCCTGAAGGACGCGAACTCGCGCCTCCGCACGATAACATCTCACCTACGGGCATCCAAGCACGAGAGTTCGCGGCTCGTTAGGTCAGATATCACAGAAAAACTCGGCAGCAGCTTGATTAATTAATAATTTCATATATATTAATCATCAAGTTTTGCAAAAAATCACTCATGAGCTGAGTCGGTCGGCAAATCGAAGCAAATTCTAAAAAACAAGCGCGAATTGTATGAGTGACGAGGACTTTGATCTATTGGTGACACGATCATCCATTTACCGCCACTGCCAGGACGAAAAAGCCTCGATTGCGCGCCACCAGAAGCGCATCGAAAAAGCCGAGCACCGGGAAATCGACTTCGAGACCGCCCTAGTGGACTGGATGCTCAACCGCCGTCGAAGTTGGTTGCGCGAGCGCGCGCAGCAGGCCTAACAGCCAACAAAAAAGCCCGCATCTCGAAAGACGCGGGCTTTTCGCTAAAATCGGATCTGTCAGCCGAAAGAGACTACTCCCCCTTCGCCGCGAGAGCGTCGGTGATTTTCTTCGGGCGCTGCAAAAGCGTCAGCACCTCGCGCGAGGTCAGTTTGTCCACCTCAGCGGTGTCCATTCCAAGCGAGACCAAGCGGCGCTTCTGCTCAATACGACGACGGCGACGTGGGCCAGCGGCTTTGCGTGGGCGAGTGAGATGCGTCTTGTTAAATTTTCTGCCGGTTCCCATGGAATTCGTTCGGTTATGCTAATTACTGCTGGTGAAAGATGCCGCCAAATTTTAAAATTGGTCAGCGGAAGGACGCTTTATTTAGGCTGAATTTGGCTGCTGGTCAAACGTATTCTAGCTTGTGACGTAATCAGGCCGCTTCTCGCTGCGCTTGCGCTCGGTCGCACACAGGATGCGCTTACGCAGGCGTAGGCTCTCTGGCGTCGCCTCGACCAGTTCGTCGGCGGCAATGTATTCGATCGCGCGCTCTAGCGAAAACTTAGTCACTGGTGTGAGCGACGTATTTTTATCGTTGCCTGACGCACGGTGGTTGGTGAGCTGCTTTTCCTTGCAAGGGTTCACAGCAAGGTCTTCCGCACGCGGGCTTTCACCAACGATCATGCCCTGGTAGATCTTGTCACCCGGCTCAGCAAAGAGCTTGCCGCGTGCTTCAAGCGGCAGCAGCGAGTAAGCGATCGCCGTTCCCGTTTCCATCGAAACCAGGACGCCAGTCTTACGACTTGGAATCTCTCCACAGTGTGGCGCGTATTCGCGGAACAAGTGCGACATGATACCGTGGCCGCTCGTCATGTTGAGGAGCTCGAATTCGAAACCGATCAGACCGCGGGTTGGCACCAGCGCCTCGATCAGCGTGCCGTGCGCATGCTGCGTCATGTTCTCCATCACGCCACGACGCGAGTTGATGCTCTTGAGCACACCACTGGAGTATTCCTGCGGAACTTCGACGTAAACAGACTCGAACGGTTCGAGCAATTTGCCATCGTCGTCACGCTTGGTGATGACCATTGGACGCGAGACCAGAACCTCATAACCTTCGCGGCGCATCTGCTCAACCAGCACGGCGATCTGCATCGCGCCACGCGCGGCAACGTTGAACACGCCCGCCTTGTCCCCTTCAGAAACCTCGATCGAGATGTTGGTCTTCAGCTCGCGGAACAGGCGATCACGCAACTGGCGCGAGGTCACAAACTTGCCCTCGGTGCCGGCGAATGGTGAATCGTTGATCGAAAACTGCATCTGCACCGTCGGCGGATCAATCGCAACAAATGGCAGCGGCTCGAAGTCCTCAGCAGCCCCCAGTGTCTCACCAATATCGACATCCTCGAAGCCAGCCACACCAACAATCGTGCCAGCCACACCTTCTGCAAAGTCGGGGTTCGCCGTCGCCGTGTATTCAAAAACCTTCGTCACCTTGCAGCTCGAGCGAGTCCCGTCCTTGGCAAGCCGGAAGACACGGTCACCCTTCTTCACGGATCCCGATAGCACCTTGCCAATCGCCACACGGCCAACGTAGTCATCCCAGTCGATGTTACTTGCCAGCATGCGGAACGGGGCGTCTTCCACCTGCGGGGGATCGATCTCTTTGATAATCGTTTCTAGCAGCGGAACCACTCCATCTTTTTCGTCGTCGAGGTTGTGGATAAAGAAACCGTTCTTCGCACTGCCGTAGAGGAAGGGCGCATTAAACTGCTCGTCGTTCGCCTCGAGTTCGAGGAACAACTCCAAGACCAGATCGTGGATGCGCAGCGGGTCAGCAGCGTCGCGGTCGATCTTGTTCACCACAACGATCGGCTTCAGCCCTTCGGCCAGCGCCTTGCGCAAGACGAAGCGCGTCTGCGCCTGTGGGCCATCGGCAGCGTCCACCAACAGAAGCACGCCATCGACCATCTTCATTACTCGCTCGACCTCACCTCCGAAGTCGGCGTGACCCGGCGTATCGACGATGTTGATCGTGTTGCCGTTCCACTCGATACCAGTGTTCTTGGCCTTGATCGTGATCCCCTTCTCACGTTCGAGATCCATCGAATCCATGGCGCGTTCGGCCACGGCCTGGTTCTCTCGGTAGGCTCCACCAGCCTGCAAAAGCAGGTCAACGAGAGTCGTTTTGCCATGATCGACGTGTGCGATGATGGCGATGTTGCGGATGTTTTTACTCTGGCTCATTTGTTCAAGGGCACAATCCACCTAGGGATTAGGGAAATCGGGCGGAACCTGTCCCATCGACCACCTTTCAAGTCAAACCCGAAGAATCGGCCGGGGTACGGTCGCCGGGGCACGGTCGCCGGGCGCGATTCCACACGAGCGGTTTCAGCTCACCCCCAAGCCAGCTCAGCCCAATTGCAGCTCAACTAATTCTTGAGAGGAGTCCATTCAGATAATTTATTCACAGAGGATATTTTTAAATCTTTACCCAAGGCCCCTCCACCCGCGCACCAGACTTAAAACCTTTAAAATATAGGCTTAGAGCGATCCCTGCAGCGCCATGAGCTATTAATTTTTGGACTTACTCACATTTCTAAATCAATTGCTCCCAACTTATTCACAAAACTCGTCAAAACTCTGCAATCTTGCGTGATTTTGGAATTCACTTTGACCAAAAACAGCGTATGCGTTAATCCCCAGCCTAAATTTAATCGATTCAACCATGTCCGACACCCCAAAAATCGTCTACACCATCACTGACGAAGCCCCAGCGCTCGCCACCCACTCCCTCCTCCCAATCATCCAGCGCTTCGCCAAGCCCTGCGGTGTCGAGGTCGAGACACGCGACATCTCACTGGCCGGGCGGATCATCGCCAATTTCCCAGAGGCACTCAATGAAGATCAGCGTATCGAAGACGCTCTCGCCGAACTCGGTGCCCTCGCCAAATTGCCAGAGGCAAACATCATCAAACTCCCCAACATCAGCGCGTCGGTGCCGCAGATGAATGCCGCGATCGCCGAGTTGCAGTCCCAAGGCTACGACCTTCCAGATTATCCTGAGGAGGCAAAAACCGATGCAGAAAAAGACGCCAAGGCGCGCTACGACAAGATCAAAGGCAGCGCGGTGAATCCGGTTCTCCGCGAGGGCAACTCGGATCGTCGTGCTCCCAAGGCAGTCAAAGAATACGCGAGGGCGAACCCTCACTCGATGGGTGCCTGGTCGGCCGATTCGAAGACCAGTGTCGCCACCATGAGCGCGGACGATTTCGCTTCGAACGAGAAATCGGTGTTGGTCGCAGCCGATGACGACGTGCGCATCGAGCACGTCGCCGCCGACGGGACGGTAACGGTTTTAAAAAACAGCACGCCCCTGCTCGCCGGCGAGATCATCGACGCGACCGTCATGAGCAAGAACGCTCTCGTCGCGTTCCTCGAGCAGCAGGTTGCCGCAGCTAAGGAGACCGGAGTGTTGTTCTCGCTGCACATGAAGGCGACGATGATGAAGGTTTCCGACCCGATCATCTTCGGCCACTGCGTCAGCGTCTTCTTCAAAGATCTCGTCGCAAAATACGCTGACGTGATCGACAGCGAGGGCGTCGATTTCAAAAACGGATTCGGTGACCTTGTTGCCAAGATTCCAGCGGACAAAAAGGAAGCCTTCGAGACAGATCTCGCAGCCGTCTACGCAGCAGCCCCAGACGTCGCCATGGTCAACTCGGACCGAGGCATCACCAACCTCCACGTGCCGAGCGATGTGATTATCGATGCCTCGATGCCCGCCATGATCCGCACCAGCGGTCAGATGTGGAACGCCGCAGGCCAGCAGCAGGACACGCTCGCCGTGATTCCCGATAGCTGCTACGCTGGCGTCTACGCTGCCACCATCGACTTCTGTAAGAAGCACGGAGCCTTCGATCCGACCACGATGGGCACCGTTCCAAACGTCGGGCTGATGGCACAGAAGGCAGAGGAATACGGTTCCCACGACAAGACCTTCGAATCCCCAGCTGATGGCACCATGCGTGTCGTCAACCAGGCCGGCGAGACGATCCTCGAGCACAGCGTGGAAGCGGGAGACATCTGGCGCGCCTGCCAAGTCAAAGACGCCCCAGTGCAAGATTGGGTGAAGCTCGCCGTCAACCGCGCCCGCGCGACCGGCACTCCGGCGATTTTCTGGCTCGATGAAAATCGTGCCCACGATGCCCAGATCATCAAGAAGGTGGACACCTACCTGAAGGATCACGACACCGAAGGGCTCGACATCCAGATCATGCCGCCGATCAAAGCCACCGAGTTCACCCTCGAGCGCATCAAGGACGGCAACGACACCATCAGCGTCACCGGCAACGTCCTGCGTGACTACCTCACCGACCTGTTCCCGATCCTCGAGCTCGGGACCAGCGCGAAGATGCTCTCCATCGTCCCGCTGATGAACGGTGGCGGCCTGTTCGAAACTGGCGCAGGCGGTAGCGCCCCGAAACACGTGCAGCAGTTCGTCGCCGAGAACCACCTCCGCTGGGATTCCCTCGGCGAGTTTTTGGCACTCGCGGTCTCGCTGGAGCACCTCAGCGAACGCTTCGGCAACCCGAAGGCAAAGATCCTCGGCGAGACCCTCGACGAGGCGACCACCAAGTTCCTCCTCACCAACAAGAGCCCGAGCCGCAAGGCCGGCGAGCGCGACAATCGCGGCAGCCATTTCTACCTTGCGCTCTACTGGGCCGAGGCGCTCGCAGCGACCGAACTTAAAGCTGACTTCGAACAGCTAGCGAAAGACCTAGCCACCAGCGAAGACAAGATCGTCACCGAGCTCAACGAGATCCAAGGCGGTGCCGTCGACATCGGCGGTTACTTCCAGCCGGACGAGACAAAGACGGCCGCAGCCATGCGCCCGAGCAAGACGCTCAACCGGATCTTAGGGGTTGTCAGGAAATAAGTCATACAAAGAGGCGCAGGAATTTTAGCCAGCACCAAGGCAGATTTCAGCGATTATAGCGGGCTATTTGAGTTGGAAGCTAACGCGGGTGATGGCCAAAAT
>JBLHKE010000287.1:0-9183 GCA_047619485.1 Verrucomicrobiales bacterium
TCAGATACACTAAAACAGTTAAAATTATGATACGCAAGCGGAAATATTTAGATTAGTTAACTATTAAGTTCCTCTTTGGGTCACCGGACATCACACTTAAACAGCTCTAGACCAATTATTTATAACGAAATTTGTAAACTAACTAACCCTCTAATTGCACGCCAGCTAAGCCTCTAACTCGTCTTGCAAACGCCTGACTAGCTTCTTGATCCTCCTAGCGCCCCAAACGTCTTCAAAACTCACATCAATCGCATCACCCGTAGACGAAAATTCGACCGTGCCGACCCCAAGGATTCCTGGCAGACCGTCACGCCTGACATTGATGGTGCGAATGTCCTCCACCCGAATCTCGGTCGAGTCCTTCGCGACGATTCCACGCACAGCTTCGATGCGCCGGGCGGTGATGACATACACACGTGCCATCCGCGCTAGGAGAATGTAAATGATCGCCAGTGAAGCGATCCCAAATCCTCCCAGCATGCCCAAAAGGCTGTGAGGCCCGATCAGGTAGCCGCCAACCAGACCGACGAGCGTCAACAACCACGACAGCGTAAATCTGAAAAAAGATGGATGCCCCAGATAGAGAACCCGGTCTGGGCGAATCCGCCTAGCAGGTTCTCGCGTTTCACGAAGCGACTCGCCCTGCTCTCCACCGAGGTCATCTTGATCCACAGGAGAATCCTCGTCCACCGATTCATACAATGCCCCCAACCTCAGCCTTTCCCCGCCCTCCGTCTCACAAAAATCGTCAAAACCAATCTCATCATTCTCTAGCAGGAAGCGCACATACGATTCGTCGTATGGCCCGTCCCGCGCGCCATCTTTGAGGATGTAGAATCGTTCGATCGCCATCGCATCGCTCCTTCAATCAGCAGCTAGCCCGCCGGCATCTCGACGTCCGGCAACAAGTCGCGCCGCGCTAGCAATTGCGGCACATCCAAGGAATCGACCTCACCGGGATCGGTGCGAGCTATGACCGCCAGATACGGTGTCAGCCGATCCATCTCCACCACCGCCGCCCGCACCAGCGATGCTAGCAGTTGATCCGTCGCCGCTGCCGGCTCTTCGAACACGTTCGTCACACGGAAATAGATCATCCCGCGATCCCAGTCCATTTCGAAATTCCCCACCGTGAGTTCCTGATTCACCCGCATCAGCATCTCCCCAACCTTCGCCACCACCGCTGGCGTCGCCGCCAGCGAGGCTTCGGAAACGGTGGAGATCGCCCCCATCTCTTCGAATGCCTGGACGTAGAGCGAGACCTTCGCGTGGTGCGCCTCGAAGGCCGCCGTGACGACCTCCCGCCCCTCCACTGGGACACATTCCCACCCGGAGGTGGCAAAGGCAGATTTGACTCGTTCGAGAAGTTTCGACATCTCCGACGCTCGACCCAAGGCATCCGTCCCGCAAGAAATTCTCAGTCGCGAACCGTCATCAGCGGCGTATTATCTCAGGATGAAAGCGATCCAGAGCACCCTTTTTCTTATTTTTCTAACATCGTTCGCCAGCGCAAGTGATTGGCCTTGGCGCGGCCCCAACCACGACGGGATCTCGACCGAGACAAATCTCAAGCTCAGCTGGGATGACGAGCCAGAAATCGTCTGGAAGGCGAAGATCGGCGAGGGCTACTCCAGTGTGGTCATCCACGGGAACAAGCTCTTCACCATGGGATTGGACAATGGCTCGAAGATGGAGTTCGTCCGCTGCCTCGATGCCAAGAGCGGAAAAGAAATCTGGGCGCACGGCTACAAGTCGACGTTCAAGCCAAAGTTCTACGACGGCGGCACTAGCGGGACACCGACTGTCGATGGTGACGAGGTCTACGTCTTCGGCCAGACCGGCGAACTCATGTCGCTCAACGCCTCCGATGGCAAACCAAACTGGGAGAAGAACCTCGAGGAGGAACTTGATTTTAAGATCGGGACTTGGGGCATCACCGGTGCCCCGCTCGTCTATGGCGACCTCCTGATCCTCAATGCTGGCGACCACGGCGTCGCCGTCAACAAAGCCACCGGCAAGGTCGCCTGGTCGTCCGGCGAAGGGCAGAACGGCTACGCCACCCCCGTCCTCTACAAAGAAGGCGGCAGCGATCGTGTCCTCATCTTTGGCGCCAACGGCCTGCACTCGGTCGACCCAAAAACGGGTAAACAGAGCTGGTTCCACGGGTGGAAGACGAAGTATGGAGTCAACGCCGCGGACCCGGTGCTGATCGATGACAAGCGCATCTTCATCTCTTCGGGTTACAACGAGGGTTGCGCCATGCTCGAACTCGCCCCGGGTGGACCGAAACAGCTCTGGTCTAACAAAGAGATGCGCAACCAGCTCAACCCGAGCCTCCACCTCGACGGCTACCTGTATGGCGTCGACGGCAACACTTCCGGCAAAGCGACCCTCAACTGCATCGATGCGAAGACCGGCGAATTGAAGTGGAAAGGTCCCAAGGTTGGATCCGGCAGCCTCATCTCCGCGATGGGGAAACTCATCATCTTCACAGAGAAGTGCGAACTGATCATCGCCACCCCATCCCCCGAAGCCTTCAAGCCAAGCCACCGCGCCCAGATTCTCGGCGACAAATGCTGGACTACCCCGAGCCTCGCCAACGGCCTGCTCTACGTCCGCAACCAAAGGGGTGACCTAGCCTGCGTGCGGTTGAAGTAGGAGTCCGTCGGACTTAGGGCCTGTCAGGAATGGCACTTACTGAAAAAGTAGCGTCGGCACTCCTGCCGATGTCTCCGGATCGATGAGAACCGTCTATCGACGACCCAAAAGCAGCAGCGCGAGCAAGCACAATCGGATAGGTGAACAGAATCACCTGCCAATACAGCTCAGCGTTTCCCGATCTCGCCTTCACCCGGCAAACCCTACCCGATAATCTTCTGGTGCAAGTCCTGCAAGGTCGCCAGGGAGCGGCTGTAGCCATCGAGATCTTGGTAGCGCTCAACCAGATGTCCCGCACCGCAGCGATGCGTCACGGCACGTTTCACCGCGGCGAGGAAACCGGGGTCGTCCCGCACCACGATGTCTAGTTCCACCGCCTTCTGCATCGAGAAAATCGATACATTCGCGGAGCCGGTCATCACCGTCTCCTCATCGAACATCATCAGCTTCGAATGGATCATCTGGTCGCTGAGGAAAACCCTCAGCTCACACTGTTTCCAGATCTTGATCAGCGTGTGGTAGTTGTTGTCGTTGCCGATGTTGGCCTTGCGCGAAAACAGGACAGTCACATCCACCCCTCGCTTCGCCGCCTCGACGATCGCCTGGTTGATATCGAGGTCACCGATGTAGGCCATCTCGATGTAGAGTTTTTCGCGCACGCCCGCCAAGAGTTCGAGTAACACCGGCTTGATCTCAAATCTACCGACCTCGTTGACTAAAAAATCGAGCGACCGACCGGCATCGAACGGCACCTCGCCCTGCAACCGATCTCGAAACCTGCGCACGATTTCCGCCCCACAGATCTCCACCATGTAGTCGCGATAACCGCGATGCCGATCTTCAATATTAATGCTGCCAGTGATCAGGGTTTCCTCGTCGAAGAGATAGTATTTCGAATGCGTGTGATGCACGCGCTCGATCTCGACTCTAGGATGCGCCAACAGCGCCTTGCCCAGTTCCCAATCCCGATCATCCTCAATGAAGGTATCGGGGAATGTTTTACCCATTAGCGAATATTGGATCCGCAATTTCGTCGACAGTGCCTCGGGGAAGAACGACTTACGGTTCATCTCGATACGCTCATACATCAGAGCACCCGCATCCTTCCGGATCTTGATCTCCACACCACGCTCGGCGGCTTCCAACACGGCTTTCCCTATCTGGTTGCCGATCGCATCGTTTCGCCACACATACATATGGATCTCGAGGCGTTCCCGAACCTCTCCAATCCGCTCGAGCACACGCTCAAAACTCGGCGCAGCACCATCGGTTCTTTGTGGTTCGTCTAGAAGTTCGATCATCCGCCACCAACAAACTAGCGCAGCCTGATTCGCGCAAGCGCAGACTGCGCGTCCCCCGCCGATCAGTTGCGCATGATCGTCGGCAGCGGAGTCTCACGATGATGCAGAGCCTTGCGCATCTTTTTCAAGGCGATGTTCTGCAGCTGGCGGATGCGCTCGCGGGTGATTCCGTGGCGCAAACCGACCTGCTCGAGGGTCTCGGTCGGCGCCCCCTCTAGACCGAAGCGCGAAACGATGATGTCACGCTCACGCGCGTCCAACACAGCCAGCAAACCACCCAACTCGCCGAGCAGGTTAGCCTCGCTGAGTGCCTCGAACGGGTTGGCAGCATCCTCATCATCGAGGCGCTCGTGCATGTCCAAACCCTCATCGCCTTCAAGGTTGGGCGCGTCGAGGGAGGTGGTCGGCTGACCCGAATCACGGATCAACCGCAGCTGCCGCGCGTCGAGCCCCGTCGCCTCAGTCAACTCGTAGCCACGCGGGCGACGGCCAGTTTTTTCTTCGATCTCCAGCCCGGCCTGGCGGACCTTGCTGAGCTTCTCGATGATGTGTGTCGGTAGGCGAACCGTGCGACTCTGATTCGAGAGTGCGCGACGAATCGATTGCTTGATCCACCAGACCGCGTAGGTGGAAAACTTGGCGCCGAAGCTCGGGTCGAATCGCTCGACGGCCTTCATCAGGCCAGTGTTGCCTTCCGCGATCAGATCACTAATCGGCAGACCACAGCTAGCGTAGTCGTTGGCAATTTTCACCACTAGGCGCAGGTTCGCCCGAATCATCCGATCACGTGCCTTGGCATCGCCACGCTGAATTCGCTTCGCGAGCTTGACCTCGTCTTCCCGTGTCAGGAGGGGCGTAGCTCCTATCTCATCTAGATAGGTTTGGAGAATAGGGGATATCTCTTTCATAACTAACATTACGCGCGCCACGATCACCTTGTCCTTTGCCAATCATTACTCGTTTACAGTGAACGAGAAAGGCATTCGAATTCTCCATTTCGGAGTCTGGGGAACCATGAAAACTAGCATTTTCTAACCGAGGAACCTCAGCGCCGCGGTCACTTTTGCGGCAATCCCTCCCCGACCTACCTACTCTGGGCAGAATTCAGATTCGGCACCTGAACTTGCATGGTCAGAAAGTTCGTTTCCTTCGCCGACGTTGCAGTTTACAATGCTCTCCATGCCCTTGTTCCGCTCAGTCCTTTTGGCACTGGCGATCCCCACCGTGGCGCTGGCAGACGACATCGCCCCCCTGAGTGACGAATTCGACGACGCCTCGACGTTTTCCGACTGGAATGACCTTGGCGTCGTCGAGGGATGGAACACTCCATCCTACGAATCGGCAGACATCGATACGACCGAGCCCGGGCGATTCAACATCGTGCCAGGACCGAACACCTGGTTCGCACACCTGCGTGGCCTGCTCTTCTTCAAAGAGGTCACCGGTGACTTTGTCGCGACGATGCGTGTCCGGGTACTCAGCCGACACAATCCAGGAGACCCGACCGAAGTCCCTAACCGCAGCTTCTCGCTCACCGGTATTTTCGTGCATGGCTCCCGAAACATCAGCCAAGCCGCCCCGCTCCCCTACACGACCGAAGCCGTCTGGCCGCCCGCCGATTTCGGCAGCGACTACGTCGAGAATACCGAGAATTACATCTTCCTCAGCTACGGCACCGCCAACAATCCCGGCACCCGGCAGTTTGAAATCAAGGCCACCCTCAACAGCAACTCGCTCCTCTGCTTCGACGACACTGGGATCGACCAGGGCGAGACTGACGCGTGGCTACAGATGGTGCGTGTCGGCGACACCGTCGTCTGCCTGCGCAAGCACAGCCCTGACGGAGATTGGATCGTCGAGAACCGCTACCCGAACGCCGATCACCCGTTCGCGGATTTCGGCTCCACCTTGCAGGTCGGGATTACAGCCTACACGGACTGGCCCACCGCCCGACCATTCAACAACGCCGGCCCCGAGGCCTCCTACCATTTCAATTACTCACCACCGCAGAACGGCAGCCCTGACCTGATCTCGCAAGTCGACTACTACCGCCTGCAGCGCCCGAATCCCGCACTCACCGAGGCAGCACTCTAAGGGATGAACGTGAGCTACAATCCCGCGACCGACAACACCGCGAATCCACCTGGATTGCTGTCCACCTCCCCCGCGGCCACCTCCTATCTTGGCGAGAACGCAAACCACGCATACGACCCGTTCGGCGATTGGCAGCAAGCTGAATTTGGCGCTGAAGCAGGACTGCCAATCGCGGCCCCGAACGCTGATCCCGATGGCGATGAAATCAGCAACCTTGTGGAGTTTGTGCTCGGCGGTGATCCTCAAGACAGCGACAGCGCCCCCACACCAACCGTCAGCCACACAAACCCGTCGCCGTTTAGTTTCGCCTTCACTCCAGTCATCGAAAACGGCGCCCAGCTCGAAATCCAGATCTCGGGCGACCTTTCAATCTGGACCACGCTCAGCACCCGGCCAGCCGAAGGCGGCGATTGGATCGCACACACCACGGTCCACGAACTGAACATCGATTCCGAAAGCGGCGCGGTCGAGGTAACCATGTCGGGCACTGCCGTCAAAATCTTTGCTCGCCTGCAGGTCACCCTCTGAGCGCATGCGTTGGTGGATCTGGATCGCGGTAGGGCAATTCCTTCTCATATTCGTAGCCGGCGTCGCCCTCTACCCGGGGAATGCCAACGCGCCGAACGGCTGGTTCGCCCTGCACCTGTTCGAGACGACCTACTGCGATCTCGGAAAATTCGACGTCACCAACCCGCGGTCGAATCACTACTTGGCGATCGCGTTCAACTTCTCGATGTTGATCGCAGCCACCGGCTTCATCCCACACTGGTGGATCCTCCCCCGCCTCTTCCCCGAACAGATTCGCTCTGGAACCGCCGTTCGCACCCTCGGCCTGATCTCAGTCATCGCGATGTTCGGTGTCGGTCCAACCACCGGCGACAGCATGGAATTCATCCACAGTCTGTTCATTAGCTGCGCCGCCATCCCCGGCCTGAGCGCTGTCATCCTAGCATTGATCGCCCTCACCAAAAACCGCCAGCACATCTTACTAATTATCTACACGTGGCTCTTTGCCGCGATCGCCCTATTCCATTTTTGGCAACACCTGAGTCACTTCTGGTTTGGGAAACCATGGGCGCAGGCCGACTACGCCACGCAGAAGATCACCATCCTAGCCGGCCTCGCTTGGATTCTGTTCAACTCGATCGTGAACAGACCACCGCCTCTAACAAAACCCTTGCTCCCGTACCGCCCCCCCACCATTCTTTCACCATGATCCGATTCGCCTTCATCTTTGCCGTCCTCCTCGCAACCACCCACGCGGCAACCGACAAGAAGAACGTCCTGCTCATCTGCATCGATGACCTGCGCCCAGAGTTGAAATGCTTCGGTGTCGACTACATCCACTCGCCCAACATCGATGCCCTAGCTGCCCGCGGAGTCACCTTCCAACGCCACTACGTCCAGGCCCCGACCTGTGGCGCTTCACGCTACACGCTCCTCACCGGTCGCTACGGATCAGGCAGCAACGGCGCTCTCTTCTCCCGAGCTGGCAAGGTCGACAAAGCCCCGCCAAGCATGCCCGCGTGGTTCCGCCAACACGGCTACACGACCGTGTCCGTCGGCAAAGTATCACACCATCCCGGCGGTCGTGGTGGTCCGGATTGGGACGACGCCAACAAACCCGAGATGCCCAATTCGTGGGATCGGCACCTGCTCCCCGCCGGTCCCTGGCAGCACCCACGCGGCTGGATGCACGGGCTCGCCAATGGTGAGATCCGCAAGAATGCCAAAGACATGGATCTTTTCCAAGCCCTCGAAGGAGACGACGCAATCTACCCCGACGGCCGCAATACCAACGAGGCCATCAAGCAACTCGGGCAGCTCGCCAAGGACACCGAAAACAAGCCGTTCTTCCTAGCCTTCGGCATCCTGCGCCCGCACCTGCCCTTCGGCGCCCCGGCGAAATATCTAAAGCACTACACGGACATCCAACTCCCACCCACTCCCCACCCGCACAAACCGATGGGCAAGACTACCTGGCACGGGTCTGGCGAGTTCATGAAATACAATCGCTGGGGAAAAAATCCTAACACAGATGCAGAATTCGCCATGGAGGTGCGCCGCCACTACGCCGCCTGCGTCTCCTACGCCGACGCGCAGGTCGGCCGCATCCTCAAGCAGCTCGACGCAAGCGGCCAGCGCGACAACACCATCGTCATCCTGTGGGGAGACCACGGCTGGCATCTCGGCGAGCACGCCATCTGGGGCAAGCACGCCCTCTTCGAAGAGTCGCTACGCTCGCCTCTCATCGTCAGCTACCCCGGCATGCCCAACGCCGGCCAATCGACCGACGCCACCGTCGAGACGCTCGACATCTTCCCGACACTCGTCGAGTTGACCGAACTACCAGAAGCCGACTTCGCCCAGGGGACTTCCCTGCGCGGGACCATCGCGTCTCCCAAAACCGCCACCGGCCACCCCGCCATCAGCTACAACGGCAGAGCCACCACCATCCGCACCGCCACCCACCGCCTGATCGCACACAAAAACGGCGAACTAGAACTCTACGACCACACCAAACCTGCCGCAGAAACCGAAAACCTCGCCAGCACCCAACCCGAGCTAGCACAGAAGCTGAAGGCCGAGCTCGAAGCTCAATTCAAGCGCCCGTAGTAGTGACATCCGGCCGCCACGCACCATCCGGCCAATGAATCCATCACTCCACGCCTTCGCCTTCGCGATCACGATCCCACTTGGACGAAAACGAACATCAGTGTCGTCGACCAGAATGGCAAGCCACTCACCGGCTTCAAATACGACTACTATATCGACGGCGCAGAAGGTTACTGGAACCCGCTCAACGTTCGCCTACAGAGCCCCGCCCACACGTCAAACGCGATCGAAATGCTCGCCCCCGTCGAGTGCCGGATCCGCCTAGAAATCCACCAACCGGACTGTCCAACCAGTTCACCCGAGCTCAAACTCCAGGGCACTGGTTCGATCTCAGGATTTGCCCGAAATCACAACGATCCCAGCAAGCCGTGGAAGTTCGCCGATGGCAGCTTCTACATTGATGACGACGACGCTGAACCCTACCTGCAGTTCAAGACCGACGCCGAGGGCAGGTTTCACGTCGACGGCATCCCGCTCGGCACCTTAAAAGCGTCGCTCCGAATTGCTCCCGGGG
>JBLHKE010000288.1:0-9180 GCA_047619485.1 Verrucomicrobiales bacterium
ACAGAAGTCGACCCTCGAGTCGTTCTTCTCGGATCTCGATGCCGGCTCCAAAAAGAAGATGAAGATCATCCTCAAGACCGACGTGCAGGGATCGCTTCAGGCGATCAGGCAGGCTTTGTCCGGGATCGAGAGCGCCAAGATCGACTTGGAAATCTTACGTGGTGCGGCGGGTCCGATCACCGAGTCTGACGTGCTTCTTGGCAGTGCCTCGAATGCGGTCATCATCGGCTTCAACACCAAGGTTGAGAGCAATGCCGTCGCCGCTGCGAGGCGCGAGGGGATCCAGGTCAAACTCTACAGCATCATCTACGAACTCATCGACCAGATCACCGATGCGATGCTCGGCATGCTTGACCCGGAGACGCGCGAGAACATCATCGGCCATGCTGAGGTGAAGAAGGTCTTCAAGCTCAGCTCTGGCATCGTCGCTGGTAGCCTCGTCACTGACGGGCGCATGGACAAGAGATCCCGTGCCCGCGTGTTGCGTGGTGGTCAGCCGGTCTTCGATGGTGACGTCAACACCCTGAAACGTTTCCAAGATGACGTCAAAGAGGTGAAGACTGGCCTCGAGTGTGGTATCCGGCTAGGCAAATTCACCGAGTATCGCGAGGGTGACGTGATCGAGTGCTACCTGCTCGAGAACCTCGAGGTCAAACTGTAGAACGTCTGCCAACGGCCAGCGCGAAGCTAGCCGGTTCTGGCCTAGCGAATCCAACGACCACCTCACGATACCATGAGCCAACGAATGCTGCGTGTCCGCGAACTGATGAAGCGCGAACTGAGCCACATCATCCAGCGCGACTACGAGTTTAAAGATGTCCTCGTGACAATCAACGATGTCGATGTCACCCCGGACCTGCGCCAGGCGCATGTCTTTGTGGGAATGTTAGGAGAACAGAAATACCAGCACAAAATCCTTTCGCGCCTCAAGCGGGACGCCGGCCAACTGCAGGTGAAGATCGGCAAACGGGTCGTCTTGCGCTACATGCCGAAGCTAAATTTCAAGATCGACGATTCGATCGAACGCGGGGTTCAGCTACTCTCGGTGATCCAGGGGATCGACGAGGAGGCCGCTGCCCGCCAGGCCGCCGCCGAGATCCATGCGGATCCTGACGAGGAGGTGACGACTGGTGAGAATGAGTAGTTTTTCGGAAATCGGCGACGCGATCCGCGCCAGTGAGCGCATCGTGATCCTCAGCCATGCTCGCCCCGATGGGGATGCCATCGGGTCGCAAGTCGCGCTCGGCGAATCCCTGCGGGCTGCGGGCAAGACGGTGCAGCTTCTCAATGAAGACGGTACCCCGCTCGCGCTGGAGTTTTTACCGTGCTCGGACTCCGTGGCGATGCCGCTTGGCAACGTGGAGGCAGATCTAGTGATCGCGCTGGATACCGCAAACAAGGTGCGCTTGGGTGCCCGTTGTCTCGACGCTATCGCGGGGATTTCTCCGCTCATCAACATCGATCACCACAAGAGCAACGAACTCTACGGCGACGTCAACTACGTCGACGCCGAGTCGCCAGCGAGTGGCCAGATCGTCTACGAACTGCTCGTCGACCAGGGACTGCCAATCACCCGAGAGGTGGTGAGCAACCTGTTCGTCGCCATCTCGACTGACACGGGATCATTCCGCTACCCATCGACGACCGCGCGAACTTACGAGATCGTCGCGAAACTGGTCGATGCGGGTGCTGACGTGGGAGAGCTGTCGCGGCTTACCTACGAGAACTACCCGGCACGCCGCATCGAGTTGCTCAAGGAACTGCTATCAGTCTACAGACTGACATCGGGCGGTCGCGTGGCTTCGTGGATCCTGACCGACGAGATCAAAACCCGTATCGGCGTGCAGGCGAGCGACTCGGAGAATCTGATCGACCTCATCCGTGGGATCGACAGTGTGATCGTAGCCGTGTTTTTCGAGCAGTTGCCCGGTGGTAGAGTCCGTGTCAGCATGCGCTCGAAGTCGAATGCGGCGGATGTCTGTGCCATTTGTGGGGAGTTTGGTGGAGGTGGGCATACCTTAGCCGCCGGGGCGCGGGTGAAAGGCGACATCGCGGAAGTTGAGAAACGAGTTTTAGATAAAATCCATGAGACGATCGAACGTTAAAAACAATCTCGACATCATCGACGGCGTGCTGCTGGTCGACAAAGCTCCCGACATGACATCCCATGATGTGGTGGCCGTCGGGCGTAGAACCCTCGACCAGAAAAAGATCGGCCATTGTGGCACACTCGATCCGATGGCTACCGGATTGCTGATCCTAGTGTTAGGCCGGGGCACGAAGATCCAGGACTTGCTGATGGCCGAGGAAAAGGAATACGAGGGAACCATCACGCTTGGCGCGACGACTCACACGCAAGATCGCGAGGGTGATGTGCTCGAGACGAAGGAGGTGGGCGACTACAGCGAGGAGCAGATCCGCGCGGCCTTCGACCTGCTCACTGGCGATTTTGAACAGATTCCTCCGATGGTTTCTGCCATCAAGCAGGATGGGGTTCCTCTCTACAAACTAGCGCGCCAAGGCAAGACGGTCGAACGCAAGCCGCGTGCGGTATCGGTGTTCGAATACGAGATCACCCGGATCGCACTGCCCGAGATCGACTTCCGAGTTGTCTGCAGCAAGGGCTTCTACGTCCGCACCTACGCTCACGAGATCGGCGCCACGCTCGGCTGTGGCGGTCACCTATCGGCTCTCCGGCGCACGCGATCGGGCAAGTTCCTCGCCGAGGGTGGGGTGACTTTTTCTGAGCTCAAAGAGTGCAGCCGTGAGCAGGTCCGCGAGCGGGTGCTATCGCTCTCCGCCGTGTCGAAATTACGCGGCGCCTAATGCCTTGAAGATCCTCCGTCAGATCACTGAGTTGTCGTCGATCGACCGGGCGGTGCATCTCGCGATCGGGGTGTTCGATGGCATCCACCGCGGGCACCAGGCGGTGATCGCTGCCGCCACCGAATCGGCGAGGCAGGGCGGGGGAATCCCTGTCGTTGTGAGCTTTGATCCACATCCGGTAGCTGTCCTGCGCCCGGAGGCGGCTCCGCGACTGCTTACCTCCGCGGTGCATCAGCAGAAGATTCTCGCCGATTACGGCATCGGGCATTTGCTCGTGATCGAGTTCGATCGCGCCTTCGCTGCGCAGGATGCGAACGACTTCATCGCGCAACTCGCCGCCGCCTGCCAGCCGCTGAAACAAATTTGCGTTGGTGCCGAGTGGAATTTTGGGCGTGGTCGCACGGGCAACGTGGGGTTGCTTCAAACGATGGGGGCGGAACTAGGGTTCACGGTCGACGGGGTGCCGGCAGTCCTCTCGGAGGATGGTGAGGTGATCAGCAGCACCCTCGTCCGGCGGGCGATCGAGGTAGGTGATTTCGAGCGTGCCGAGGAATTGCTGGGCCGCGAATACACCGTCCTCGGCGATGTGGTTGAGGGACGCCAACTAGGCCGCACGATAGGTTTCCCGACGGCGAATCTGTCCGTCCATTCTGAACAATTGCCACCGAGTGGCGTCTATGCGGTCAGGGTGGCGTTCGATGGCGAGAGCCTCCTTGGTGTTGCCAACCTAGGTGCGCGTCCAACGGTCGAGAGCGATGGTGCCAAACGTTTACTCGAAGTGCACTTGTTCGATTTTGACCGCGAGATCTATGGTCGATCGATGGAGGTGTCCTTTGGGGAAAAGTTGCGTGACGAGCAGAAATTCGATGGGCTCGAAGAACTGAAGTCGCAGATTGCGGTGGACGTTCAAGCCGCGCGGGCGCTGCTTGGCTAGGTTGAATTCGGTTACCAGTTATTTGCGTCTCGACGGCCTTGCCCGAGAACAAACGAGCCCGCACCGATATCACGGTGCGGGCTCGTGCTCTAGATGGTAGTGGCTTTGCAGGCTCTACTTCTCTTCTTTCTTCGCCTCAACGGTCATCACGCCCTTCATGATGGCGACGTGACCGGGGAAGGTGCAAATATAATCGTATTTGCCCGCAGCCGGGGCGGTGAAGGTCATCGTCTCCGACTCGCCTGGTCCCAGCAGTTTGGTGTGCGCGATCATCTTCGCCTGTGATTCTTTGTCTTGTGGGAGGTAATCGTTGGTCGGACCACCGCCCATCGCCTTTGTGGCGAAGCCCATCATATCCGTGCCCTTGGTCAAGAGGACGACGTTATGACCCATGGCGATTTTCGGGAGTTTGCCGACGTTCTTGAATGTCAGTTCGACCGTCTGTCCTTCGGTCGCGCTGAACGCAGTCGTGTTGTACTGCATCGTGTCATTGCCCTCGATGGCGACTTTGACGTCTGCTTCCTTTTTCTCCTCTTTGGCTTTTTCTTCCTTAGCAGGTTCTTTCTTATCGTCAGCCTTAGCCTGTGCTAGTGCTAACGGGCTGGAGAGGGCGATGAGTAAGGTGGTAGCGTAGATAGTGGATCGTTTCTTCATAGGTTGTTGTTAGGTTACGAAATAGAATTGGAATTGGGGACGAAATTTGAACCCGGGATGTGGATGGGTCAACTGCGATTCTGTGATCTGGGCAATTGCCCGTGGCCGGGGAGTAAACTAGGTTAAGGGACGATGCCTAAGTCAGACAAAACCGAAGATCCTGGTGAGCTTTTCATTAAGCTCTACACCAAAAACGAAGCGCGTTTGCGTAATTTTGTACGCTCGATGGTGCCGACTTGGGAATCGGTCGACGAGGTGATGCAGGAGGCGAGTCTGGTGATGTGGCGCAAATTCGACCAGTTCGATCCCGACACCGAATTCCTCAAGTGGTCCCAGGTGGTCTGTCGCTTCGAGGCGCTCAAGTGCCGTCGCCGCAAGGCTCGCGACCGTCATATTTTCAGTGAAGACCTCCTCGAGATGCTGGCCAGTGAGATCGAGGAAGAGGATGAAGAACTCTTCGTCCGCGAGAAACTGGCGCTGCGTGTCTGTCTGACCAAGATCAAAGAACCGCACCGCGATCTCCTGTTGGCGGCCTACGCAAAGGGAGCCAAGATCAAGGAGGTCGCCGAGAGCGCGGGGAAATCGCCGACGAGTGTCTACAAGCTCCTCAACCGAGTGCGCGAGAAGTTACACGACTGCATCACCACACAGATGCAGGCACCGGAACATCCATAGGAAGAGTTTTAAAATGAAAGAGAACGACCAAGCGAACCAAGGATTGCTGCCCAATCTTGCCCTAGAGATTCAGCACTACCTAGATGGTCAAATTTCGGAGGAGGCGTTCCGCGATCTACAGGCGCTGCTGGAGTCGGACGAGCAGGCTAGGATGTTCTATCGATCTTATGCGAACATGGACGCGAACCTACGGGAGATTTCCGAAGAGTTCGAGGCAGACAATGCCGTTGCGATGCCTGTGGCTGGGAGGGGATTGGTGGCACCGGTGCTTCAGGCTGTCGCCACTTTCGTCCTCGGTGCTGGACTCGTCCTCTTCATCGTCGACCGCTCGGAGTCCGCTGGCCAGGTGATGACGAGCGGAGGCGAAGACCCCGCACCCGTCATGGCGGAAAGTGGCCTTGCGACCCTGACCCAAGTGGTTGGTGTGCAATGGTCACCTGGAGCGAGACAGTTTTCACCTGGTTCAGTCTTGCCTAGCGAGATTCTCAGCCTTGAGTCCGGATTGCTGCAAGTCGAATTCTACAGTGGTGCCATCGTCATCGTCGAGGGGCCGGCGAAATTTGAGTTGCTTGATCCGATGCGGGCGATCTGCCACTACGGCAAGACCCGCGCTAACGTGCCGGAGTCGGCGCATGGATTTACGATTGCGTCGCCGAACATGGACATCGTCGATCTCGGCACTGAATTTGCCCTGGTGGTGGATCGGGATGGCGCGGGGGAGGTTCACGTTTTTGATGGTGAAGTCGAGGTGCACGAGAAGCCGGGCGGGGAGATGCACAACATCATGTCAGGTAATGGCGCACGGCTGACCGATGGTGATCTCGAGTTTCTCCCGCTGAATGAGATGGGGTTTGTTGACGCTAGGCACGTCTCGGTCATGGCTGGTGCCGAGGCTGATCGTCACCGGGAACTCTGGGAGGCCTACAGCGAAGAGTTGAAGGCGCATCCGGATGTGCTCCTCTACTACAGTTTTGATGCGCAGCCGAGCTGGTCGCGCGAATTGCGCAATGTCCGAAAAATGACTGCGGACCCCCTGCACGGGGCGATTGTCGGTTGCCGCTGGAGCGAGGGGCGCTGGAGTGGTAAGGGCTCACTTGAATTCAAAGGGGTAGGGGATCGAGTGCGGATCCAGATCCCGGGCGAACACGACGATTTCGCACTGATGGCCTGGGTGCGCATCGACGGGTTTGATCGCGATTTGAACTCCCTGATGCTCTCTGACAACTGGGTGCCCGGCGGGGTGCACTGGCAGTTCACCAGGAAGGGCGAGCTCATCCTCGGAACTCGTCACCCGACGGGCGAGTCTGCTCATTACCTGTCACCGCCCGTGTTGAACCATTGCCATCTTGGTCACTGGACCCAGCTCGCGGTCTCTTACGACTATCAGGCAAGGCGCATCTCTCATTTTGTGAACGGCGAGCGGGTCTCGTCGACGAAGATCACGCAGCACGTCCCGATCTCGGTGCCGCGTGGCGCGCTCGGCAACTGGAAGACCGACTACAAGCAGACAGGGAGCAACATCCGTAATCTCAACGGTCGGATGGACGAGTTTGTTGTCTTCTCTCGTGGCCTCTCGGACACCGAAATGAGGGCTCTCTACGAGAAGGGGAAACCGCACTCGTAATCCCAATCTCTACCGGATACTGTCATAGTCGAAGCCGTTCCAGTTAGGCTCCTCGATCTCTCTCTGGGCGTTTTTTAGCCGGTAGTTGCGCGCGCTACCGTCAGCCATGAGGCAGTTGACGCCTTTCTTGAAGCGGAAATCGATGATCTTGGCATCACTTGCCTTGGGGCGGGAAAAGTCGCGTTTCGCTTCCGACCAGGTGGCCTGTGAGTAAGAGAAAGGCTCGGAACTGTTCTGCTGCATCTCGCACATCAAGATCGTGTTCGGGCCATTTTCAATCGAGGTCACGTTGCGCGGCTTTTGCGGGGAAAAATTCGCATCGCCCGTGCTCAGATCCAAGCCGTTCATCGCCTCGCTGACCCCGTAGGCCAGCATGATGTCGTCTGACTTCATCTTCTGGTCTTCGCCATCTTTCCAGCGCAAGCCCGGGCAGTTGAAGACGCGTGAGGAGATGTCGGCATCGGCTTCCCCTGCGAGGTGGATCAGGTCGCGAGTCCAGCTCGGCAGTGAGGCGAGTTCCTCTTCGCCGATATCGAGTTCGATCCCCGTCCAGTCGAGCGTGTCCTCTGATTCGACCACTGGGAGGTTGTTGTTGTTCTCTGCCGTGTAGACTTGGATCAGCGTTCCGATACTCTTCAAATTCGCCATCGAGCGGGCGGAATTCGTGCCGTCGCTCACAACTTTGTAAATCGGGATGGTGATGGAGATAAGAATGCCGATAATGCCGATCACGACGAGTAGTTCGATCAGGGTAAAACCACCACGGGAGAGGGGGCTACTTTTTGGGGATGGGTGAATGCTCATGGGGCAGAATACCCACAAGGTCTGTGACGGGCAAGGAGTTTGCAGTGGATTTCTAGGTTGTCTGGAGCCGGTTTCTCTGCTGGAATCAATCATGCACCTCCGCCGCTTCTCGTTATCGATCGCCGCCTCCATCTGCTGCCAGTTCTCATGCTTGGGAGAGTTTGATGGAGAACTGCACCTAGTTCTCCAGTCGCGGGCCGGTGACGGGCACCAGCTGCTGCAAATACCTGAGTCTTGGGATGCGATGGCAACTGCCGTGGTCGTCTGTGACATGTGGGATGCGCATCACAGCCCGAATGCGACGCGGCGTGTCGGGGAACTCGCCCCGCGGATCGACCAGTTCATCTCGAAGGTGCGCGGGGCTGGGGGAACGGTGATCCACGCGCCCTCATCGTGCATGGAATTCTATCAAGATCACCCGGCGAGGAAGCGTGCGCTGGAGGTAGCGCTCTCAGAATCTCTCCCGGACGGGATCGGGTCGTGGATGGATTGGATCGATGGCGAAGAGAAGGCGGCTGGTTACCCGATCGACCACAGTGATGGGGGCGAGGATGACGACCCGGCGGATCACGCTGCCTGGGCGAAGACGCTGGCGGCTGATGGCAAAAATCCAAAAGCGCCCTGGACCCGGCAGGTCGAGCGGATCCAGATCGATGCCGCAAAAGATTTTATCACCGATGATGGAAAACAGAACTGGAGCATCCTGGAATCGCGCGGCATCGAAAATGTTATCCTGGTCGGCGTCCACACGAACATGTGTGTGCTAGGCCGCCCGTTTGGTCTCAGGCAGATGGCGAAAAATGGCAAGAACGTTGTCCTCGTCCGTGACTTGACCGACACGATGTACAACCCGGCGATGGCGCCGGAGGTCAGTCACTTCGAGGGGACTGATCTGATCATCGAACACGTCGAGTCCTATGTCTGCCCAACGATCAGTAGCGAGCAGGTGCTCGGTGGGCAGGCACACCGATTTAAGGGCGACCCGCGCAAAGATTTATTGGTGATGATTGGGGAGAAAGAATACCAGACCATCGACACTTTACCCCGATTTGCCCAAGAGCATCTTTCGCAGTATTTCAGAGTCAGCTACTCGACCCCGGACCCACACGATCCGAACATGTTCTTCGGGCTCGAAGCGCTTGAGCAGGCGGATGTTCTGATGGTTAGCGTGCGGCGGCGGGCGCTCCCCGAGGAGGATCTTGGTCGCATCCGGAAGCATGTCGAGCAGGGGAAGCCAGTGGTCGGCATCCGCACGGCCAGCCATGCATTTTCGCTTCGTGGGAAACCCCATCCGGAGGGGCACGCAGTCTGGGACAAGTGGGATCCCGAGGTGTTTGGCGGAAACTACTCCGGGCACCATGGAAACCAGTTGAAGTCCTTCGCCAAGCCGCTGGGTGAACACGCGCTGCTCGGCGGTGTCGGCGAGGGCGAATTCGGAACTGGCGGGTCGCTTTACGAAGTGCGTCCTCTAGAGCGAGGCGCGACGGCGGTGTTGCAGGGGCGGGCAGAGACGGTCGATCAGCAAGAACCCGTCGCGTGGGTTTTCAAACGTAAGGATGGAGGTAATTCGTTCTACAGCTCGTTGGGGCACGTCGATGACTTTCAGGTGCCTGCCTTTGTCAAACTGCTGCGCAATGGGATCTGCTGGGCCGCTGGGATCGAG
>JBLHKE010000289.1:0-9168 GCA_047619485.1 Verrucomicrobiales bacterium
CCGTCCTTGAGTGCCTGCTGAACCCCAGCGAGAACCAGATCCTCTAACATTTCCACATCCTCGGGGTCGACGACCGAAGGGTCGATCTTCAGCGATAGCACCTCACCGGCGCAAGACGCACGCACCACCACTTTGCCACCGCCGACGCTGGCTTCGACTTCCTCAGATGCGAGTTTTGCCTGGGCAGCTGCCATATCGGCCTGCATCTGCTGGGCCTGTTGCATCATTTTTGCGATATTCATTGGTCTTAAGAGTAAACGGGAAAGGTGAAAAGTGGGAAAGTGAAAGGTGAAAAATGGGGGGACTTTAGGACTGTATTTCCGCCTCGAAGATCCGCAACGCATCTTTGATCAACGGGTCATCGTGGATGTCTTCCTCTGCCGCTGCGGGGTCACCTTCTTCAGCGGCTGCGGCCTCGGCTTTAGCCGCTTGCTGAGCGACCGCTGCTGGCTGCTGCTCTGGTTCGGGCTCTGGGTCATCGGAATCAAAGACTGGCATGTCCGGCACCGTCAGCCCTTCTTTCAAGCTGACGATCAGGTTGATCTTCACGCCACTAGCCTTCTGCAAGATGCCCTCGATGGTGGAACGTAAGGCATCACGCAGCAGCGCATCGCGCGACAGGCCTTCGCTCGGTGGCAGGCCGATCTCAAAGTCCTTGTTGGTCATTCCCAAAAACGTCGACTTGCGCGCGTACTCGACCGCGATCGGCTTGGTGTTCGACAGTTCTTCCAACACCCCATTCCAAAGATCTGCCCCGCTCACTGGTCCGCTTGACACTGGAGCAGGCGGGGGGGCTGGGACTGGAATTTCAGCTGCCGGCGCCGGCGCGGCGGGAACCGCAACCGGAACTGGAACTGGTGCAGGCTCGGGAGGCGGAGATGTCTCGACTGGAGCTGTTTGAGCCACTGGAGCTGGTGTCACTGGAGCCGGTGCTACTGGAGCCGGTGCCACTGGAGCTGGTGCCACTGGAGCTGGTGTCACTGGAGCCGGTGCTACTGGAGCCGGTGCCACTGGAGCCGGTGCCACTGGAGTCGGTGCCACTGGAGCCGGTGCTACTGGAGCGATAGGCACTGGTAGCGCAGCGATCGGCTGCCCGTCCAATGCTCCACGCAGGATTGAGATCACGTCCGATAGATTGGTCTCTCCCAATTCCTGCACCGCCTTGATCACCCCAATCTCAAAATGCAGCCGCTTGTTTGGCGCCCACTTCATACGCGCCTCCATTTCTGCAAATCGATCAATCAATGCCAGCAGACGATCTGCCCCAGTGTTCGCCGCCTGCTGCGCGACCTGTTCCGCGATCTCCTTAGGCAAGTCCTGCACCGCGCTCTCGGCATCCACGTGGTAGACCAACACCGTGCGCATGTAGCCGATCAAATCCTCAAGCAACTTCGTTAGATCGCGCCCCTCTTCGCTCTGTTGATAGACCAGGTTCAAAGCAGACACGGTATCGCGTGCTAGGATCGATCCAGCCAAACCCGCCACCGTCTCGTGCGCCGTGAAGCCGAAAATCTCGAGCACATCTGCCTCAGCGATCTTCGTCCCGCAGAACGCCACTAGCTGATCCAACATCGACTGCGCATCACGCATGCCACCCTCGGCACCCTTCGCGATCGTGTGTGCCGCCATCGGCTCCAGTTCGATCCCCTCCTCGGTCGCGATGTGCGCTAGGTGATCAGCGATGATTTTGGTCGGGATGCGCCGCAGATCGAAACGCTGACAGCGGCTGATGATCGTCGGTAAGATCTTGTTTGCCTCGGTGGTCGCGAAGATAAATTTGACGTGCTCCGGCGGTTCCTCGAGCGTCTTCAACAACGCGTTGAACGCCTGGTTCGACAGCATGTGCACCTCATCGATGTAGTAGATTTTGTAGCGCCCGCGGGTCGGCGCATACTTGACCGTTTCACGTAGTTCACGCACTTGGTCGATCCCGTTGTTGCTCGCCCCGTCGATCTCCAACACGTCGAGGCTCCGTCCCTCGGCAATCTCCACACAGATCTCCTCATTCGGATCAAAGTCGAGCCGTGGACCACCGGTGCAATTGAGAGCCTTCGCCAGAATTCGCGCCGTCGACGTCTTTCCTGTGCCGCGCGGCCCAACGAACAGATAGGCATGCGCCAACCGCTCCTGGTCAATCGCATTGCGCAGCGTCTGCACGACATGATCCTGCCCTAAGACATCATCGAAGGTCTGAGGCCGATATTTACGGGCGAAAACTTGGTAGCTACTACTCACGAAATCCACCCTAAAGACGCTCGCAATGATTCGCAAGTGCAGGGGCTCCTAGCCCACGATCGAGCTCATCCGATGTGGCACGACGACGATGGCCACCCCGAATCCGATGCCTAAGTCGTTCATTATCTGGAGAGACTCTACAAATTGATAATTTTCTCAAAATTATTAAAAACCCCTTGCAAAACAATGGCGATAATTATAAATTCTATCATTAGCATACTGAAGATATTCTTATTTTGGATAAAAAATTAGGACAAACTATAACCAATCCCTTTCTCGTCATTTCTAGACAGAGGGTGAACCAAACGACAAGACGATGATTTTGTTTCCTTGGAAAACGAGCCATCTGGCTGCAAAAAACGCCCCTCAGCAGATTCAATCGAATCCAAGCGGTGAATCCCCTGTCTGGCTTAGCAACCATCGGGTGCGCTCGGTGAACCAAGCACGATGGCTCATGACCATGGTGTTTCTATTCGATCTGATCTGGATTCTCGCCGCTCTCTATTTGGCCTGGTGGCTGCGCTTCGAAACTCCCCTAGCAGAGATCGGAGAGCCCCTTTCCCCAGCGGCGACCTTCGCTACCTACAAAGGCCACTTCCTGACTGGCACGATCTTCATGGCTCTATCGCTAATTAGTTTCCGTGCCTACGACCGATCGCAGTTTTTTTTGCAGGGGAAGGAGATCCGGGTGCTGTTCCGAGCAGTTCTCGTCTGGGGCATTGCTTTCCTCAGTCTATCGCTGGCTCTCAAGATCGAACCCGATATCAGCCGCATCTATTGCGCAGTCGCGACGATCTGCATCTTGTCACTGCTCATCCCTTGGCGCCTGCTGGTGCGTCGCCGAATCATCCCACAAATCGGCAGCATCTTGCAGCGCCGGGTGCTGATGGTGGGGTGGAACGAGGGTGCGCAGCAGATCGCGAACGCCTGGCGGCTCGGGCTCGCCCCTGAATTGCGGATCAGCGGTGTGCTGGCGAGCAAAGCGGATCAGATTCCATCCTGGTTGCCTGTCTTGGGCGAACCGGGAAGCCTATCGCAGTCTCTCGATCATAAGTGTTTCGACTGCGTGCTGGTCGCGGACAAGGGGCTAGAGAAGACCGAACTATCAGAGATCGCATCGATCTGCGAAAAGGAGATGGTCGACTTCGAGCTAATCCCGAGCTGTTTCCCGAGCCTAGTTTCAGGATTGAGCATGAAACATGTCCACGGAGTCCCCGTGCTCGGTGTCACTCAACTGCCGCTGCACCTGGTTCTGAACGTGTTTCTCAAACGCTGCTTGGATATCGCCGGAGCGCTGGTCGGCCTGACGCTCGCCGTCCCGGTGATCATCGTGTTCGGACTGCTAATCAAACGGGAGAGCCCAGGTGGAATTTTCTACAAACAGCGCAGGCTCGGGCTCAACGGGCACGAGTTCGACATGTGGAAACTGCGTAGCATGAAGCTCAATGCCGAGCTCGGAGACGTTGCCGGCTGGACCGTCGAGAACGACCCGCGCTGCCTGAAGATCGGGCGTCGGATGCGCTCGTGGAACATCGACGAGATCCCGCAGTTCTGGAATGTTCTCAAGGGCGATATGAGCCTCGTCGGCCCGCGCCCGGAACGCCCGCAGTTGATCGAGCGCTTCAAGGAGGAGGTGCCCAACTACAACGCACGACACTTCGTAAAACCCGGCATGACCGGCTGGGCCCAGGTGAGCGGCCTGCGCGGCGACACCGACCTCACTGACCGCGTACGCCACGACCTCTACTACATCGAAAACTGGAACCTGGCCTTCGACCTCGTGATCATGATCAAAACTCTACTGAGCCGCAAAGGGGCTTGCTGATCTCCCAATCAAACAACCTATGTCCGACAAAACCAATCAGATCCCAAACATCCCACCCGCCGGCAACGCACCGTCCTACGCGGTAGGACGTAGCCCTGAGCCACTAGTCGATGGCCATGACCTGAAATTCATGCTGCGCAAAGATCTCTGGATCTTCATCGCGATCGGCGCGGTTTGCCTAGTGCTGGGCGGCCTCTCCCACCTGATGGGTCCGCGCAGCTACGAGAGCTCGGCACTGATCTACATCGACCCAAAATTTGATCAGATCATCCGCTACGAACAGCTCAGCGATAGCGGCGCCTCCGACATGCCTTCGCTCAATTCTTTGGAGGTTGCGATCATGGCGGACTCGATGGTCCTGCGGGTCATCGACCGACTCGACCTGCGCGACGACAAGACCTTCCTGCCTCCGGAACTAGACGGCCAGCCAGATCTCAAGATCGTCCGCTTCCTACAGAACAATCGCTTCGAAGCAGGGCTGCTCCCCGACACCCGTCTCATCAAGATCAGTGTGAGGGACCCGCAACCCGAGCGCGCGAAGCGCATCGCCAGCACCTTCGCGTCCGAGTTCGACCAGTTCATCGTCGACCAACGACAGGCAGAGGCTAAGGCAATGAAAGTAATCTTAGAAGCGCAGGCTTCGGTGGCCCGTGATGCTGCCTTCCGCGCGGAAGATCAGCTGCGCGCCTTCCGCGAGGCGAGTCAGCAAGGTCCGGTCGAGCAAGATCATGACATCTACTCAAACCGCCTCACCCAGTTCAGCAACGAACTCAATGAGGTCGTGCGCCGGCGCCTCGAGCTCGAGAGCCAGGTCGAGATCATCTCCGAAGTCGATATCGAGGCGAACCCCGAACTCGTGATCGAGCTCGCCGGTAGCCAGTCGCTGACGCATGTATCCGACATGCTCAGCCACAAGATGACCGCCGAAGCGAACCTCGCGGTCGCTTCGACTCAGGTGACGAAACAGAACCCCGCCTACCTGGCGGCACTCAGTGAGAAGGAGGACAGCGTCAAGCAACTGCAAGTCCTCGCTCGCGACATCAAGACGGCAGCGAGTTCCAAGCTTGCTGCAATCCACTCGCGTGAGACCAACCTGCGCAAGCAAGTTGGCGACTTGCAGAAGGGGCTGGTCGAGATGAAATCTCTCAGTTCAGAATTCCGCGCGCTGAAGCAGCAGGTCGAGCGCGAGTGGCAGGTCCACGAAACGCTCCAGCAACGCATCAGCGAAAGTCTGCTGGCCGGCGATTCTTACAGCAACATCGCGACCGAATTCTCCAAGGCGCTGCTTCCCTACAAGAAGGCAGGACCGGGGCTGGTGATCACCCTCATCATCGCCGCAGCCGGTGCCGGTTTCCTAGGGACTGGCTGGACGGTGTTCCGAATTCTGCGCGGCTTCCCCTACTCGGACATCCAACAGCTCACCCGCGCCTACAAGATTCCGGTGATCGGCAAGTGGCGGCACGTCGAGGCGCACCTAGAGCCAGACGCGGCAGCGGTATTCTACCACTCTCTCACAAGCGACGCTGCGCGGATCACGCAGATCTCAGCTCCCGGCCAGGCGGGCATCGCCACAGTCATCTCCCAGAGTGCTGCAAAGATCGCAGCGAAGTGTGGCGCGGACAGCATCGTGATCAGTGTCGCCAGCACCCCAGAACGAGGCGAGGAACAACCCTCCTTGGAAAAGATGGGGGGGGTTTCTAAAATGACGATCACTGCCCGCCAGGCACTGAAGGACTCTAATCTAGAGAACTGGCTGCAGCAGAACCGCAGCCGCTACGATCACATCTTCATCGATGCCAGCGCCGCCAACGAACCCTCGCTAGTAGCTTGGGTAGCCCGACTGGCCGACCAGAACCTCATCGTCGTCTGTGAAGGTGGCGTCAGTAAAGACACCGTCGACCAACACATCGAACAGCTGTCCGCCTCGGACATGCCCCAGATGAAACTCCTGGTAGTCAACAGCCCAAAGAGGGGTGGGCAAGACGAACCCGAGCGAATCCCGCTCGCGGCAAAACTGTTCTCCGCGAAATCGACCGCATGAAAATCTTATATATCATCGCACGTGGCGACGCCTTCGGCGGAGCCTCACTCCACGTCCGGGACGTCTCTAGGCGACTCATGGACGACGGCCACGAGGTGAGAATCCTCGTAGGCGGCACCCCGGATCAGGCCGTCCCGCAGCGTTTCGCTGAGAGGGCCCTCGACTTCGTTTGCATCAGGTCGATGGGCCGCTCCATCAACCCGTGGAAGGACACGCTCGCGTTGCTAGCACTGCGCCGCGAGGTGCGCCAGTTCGGCCCCGACATCGTCTCGACCCATGCTTCGAAAGGCGGCGCACTTGGTAGGGTCGCCTGCATCGGCCTCGGCATCCCGACGATCTACACCCCGCACTGCTGGTCCTTCGTCGAAGGCTTCCGCATGGCGCATGTCTACCGCTGGATGGAGAAGATCCTCGCCTTGTTCACCTCTCGCATCGTTGCCGTGTGCGACTGGGAGCGGCGCTTCGGCCTCGCCCGCGGGGTCGGTCGCGACGCCGATACGATCACCATCCACAACGGCGTCATCGACCTGCCAGAACCACCGGACGCCAAGATCCACGAGGATGGTTCGCCGGTGAATCTGGTGATGACCGGCCGGTTCGAAGACCAGAAAGATCAAGCGCTACTGATCAGCGCACTCGCCTCGCTCACCCATCTCGACTGGCGGCTCACCTTCGTCGGTGACGGGCCAAACGAGAACCGGTGCCGCAGACTCGCCGACGAACTTGCGGTCGCAGAGCGGATCGAATTCGCCGGCTACAGCAGCCACGTGGAAACCACCCTTGCCAGCGCCGACATCTTCCTGTTGATCACAAACTGGGAGGGGTTCCCGCGCAGCATCCTCGAAGCGATGCGCGCCGGCCTGCCCGCGATCGTCTCGGACGTCGGTGGCAGCAGCGAATCCGTCATCGACGGCGAGACCGGCTACGTCGTACCAAAAGGCGATTTCGAAGCACTTGTAGACGCATTGGCTGGCCTGATCGCGGACCGCGATCTGCGCTCCAGCATGGGCCAACAGGCACGCGCCAACTACTGCGAGAGCTTCACCTTTGAGACGATGTTTGCACAGTACCAGCGCCTCTACCGAAAACTCGCTCCAGAGAAACACTCATCTCCACTCAACGCCTCCACCCAGCAGCCGGCCACAACCGAACCCCGATCATGATCAGAAGCCTACTAGCCCGCTCCATCCCTACCTCGGCCGTTAGACAACTGCGCCGCCTCACCCGCTACCCGCGAGTCGGTGGGGTCGATCTGGGCGACCTACGACGCCTCTCACCGATTAGTAAGCGCTGGGGATTCGACCGTGGCCTGCCGATCGACCGTTACTTTATTGAGAAGTTCCTCGAGTCGCATCGCTCTGATCTTCGCGGCGCGGTGTTGGAGGTAGGCGACGCCACTTACACGAAAAAATTTGCCGCAGCGGAACTCGGCTCCATCGATGTCGTGCACTTCGCGGAGGGCAACCCCGCTGCGACCATCGTCGCTGATCTCTGCCAAGCCCCACAGATCGAAGACGGGCGCTTCGACTGCATCATCTGCACCCAGACGCTGCAGTTCGTGTCCGACCCCGCCGCCGCGATCGCCACCCTCTACCGCATCTTGCGCCCCGGCGGAGTGCTACTGCTCACCGCGCCATGCCTCAGCCAACTCGACCTCGACCCGAGCATCTCGTGGGCTGACCGCTGGCGATTCACCACCACCGCGTTGCGTGAGCTAGCCCAAGCTTGCACTGGCGAAGGTGACCACCTCGAGGTTTCCGCCTTCGGCAACGTGCTCGCTGCCACCGCCTTCCTCCAGGGCCTCGCCAGCGGCGAACTCGAAGCGAAGGAGCTCGATGCCACCGACCATATGTTCGAGATGCTCGTCACCATGCACCTGCAGAAAAAAGCATGAAAGACCTCGCCATCCTAATCCCGGTGTTCAACGATCAGGAGAGCCTGATCAATACGCTCGAATCGATCCGCGAAACCGACAACTCGTTCACCGTCGTGGTGGTCGACGACGGCAGCGCCGTACCGATCGAGGTCGAACGGGAGCGCTACCCGTTCGAGATCGTCACCCTGAGGCAGGCCGAAAACGGCGGCATCATCAGTGCGCTCAACACAGGCCTCGACTACATCCGCTCCTGCGGGTTCACATTCATCGCCCGGCTCGATGCGGCCGATCGTAACCGTCCCATGCGCTTCAGCAAGCAGCTCGAACGGCTGGCGGCGCACCCCGACCTCCACATGCTCGGCAGCAACGCGACCTTTCGCGACGAGAGCGATGGCAGTGAAATCCTCACCACCCAGCTACCGCTCCAGCAAGACAAGATCCGCCGCGCGATCATCTTCCGCACCTGTTTCATCCACCCGACAATCATGCTGCGCACCGAGTGCCTCGATGCAGTCGGACAGTACGACACCAAATTCCCTCACATCGAAGACTATGTGCTGTTCTCCAGAATCGCGGCACGCTTCCGCAGCGAGAACCTCGAGGAGGTGCTCGTCGATTGCTCCATCCGCGCGGGCGGGATCAGCGTCAAAAACCACCGACGCCAGCTGCTGTCCGGACTGCGCTTCCAGTTGCAACACCCGCGGCCGTTAAACTACCGCTGGTATGCCTACTTAGCCAAACGCCTCGCTTACTTCATCGTCCCGCTGAGAATAGCGAGGCCGATCAAAACCATCCTCGGCATCACACGTCCCATCCCCCAAAAGCAATCAGTCACTCGCCAACGGAAGACAATCCGCACTTAGAACATGCGCTTAAAGAGAAAATTATCTGCAGGCATGCGCTGGCTAAGCAGCCGCTTCAGCGATACCAGCGCGATCCTGCTCTACCATCGTGTCGACGAACCGGTAGCCGATCCATTCGGGCTATGCGTCAGCCCATCCCACTTCGAAGAACAGATGGCAGGCCTGCGCGACATTGGCCAGCCGCTGCCCCTGCTGGAACTCCTCGACCAACACCGCGACGGCACCCTCCCGCCCTCATCGATCGGCGTCACCTTCGACGATGGCTACCTCGATGTCCTCGAGAACGCTCTACCAATCCTAGAAAAATTCGACATCCCGGCAACCGTAT
>JBLHKE010000290.1:0-9124 GCA_047619485.1 Verrucomicrobiales bacterium
GGCGATCCGCATGCCTGTTTCCAGGTAGCCGTTGTCATCCGGCGGCGAACCGAGGTGCTCACCGAACAGCAGCGCATCGTCCCTCGCTAGCGAGTTCTCGAAAACAGTGTTGCGGTGGTTGCCCCAGTCGCTGTGACCACGGGTGATGTTGAACTGCTCCTGGATCTGGCCGTTGTAACCTGATCCCGACGAATCCTTGCCCTCCCCGCTCTGCTGGCCAAAAAAGTACGACGGCACATGCTTCACCGCGTCGAGACGGAACCCGTCTGGCTTGATCTCGTCGGTGAACCAACGCACTTGTCGCAGCAACATCTGGTTCACATCTTCTGCCACCGGGTCGCCCATGTTGTAGATACCATCACCGTAGCCCCAAGTCGCGGTCTGCCGCGCCGGGTTGCTCGGTTCAACGCCCGTATCTGTGAACATCTCTGAGACCTCATCCGAATCGTGCTGCCCATCGGCATCGGTATCGTCCCAGTCGAACTTGCCATTGCCCGCCCCGGTATTTCCAACTCCGTAGCCGGAATCGTCGAACGGTTCCTTGTCCGCGAAGGTGTAGACCGGGTCGTTGGCCAAGGTCGTGTCGACCTGCAGATCGTCGTCTAGGTAAAGGTGCGTCTGTCCCGGATGGCGGATCCCACTCCACTTCGCGTAGTCGCTACCCTCATCGGTGCCATCGGGATCGAAGCTCGTGTTCGGATTCTCGTGGGCGATGTCCCAGCCGAACGGGTTGCGGTTCACCACCTGCCACTCGTCTTGGTAGTCGATCGAATCGGTCGCCTTGCGCCAATTTCCCCCATCGCGGACTAGATGGAAATCTTCGGGAACAAAACCTGGCAGCCCTGGGAACAAAGCGCCAGGGACCGTGTTACTGTCCAAGGGACCGCCGCAGTGCGCGATCACATTGTCGAAATACACCTTCAGACCAAACCTGTGGGCGATCCGCATCAAGCTCTGCAAGTCCGCCTTCGTCCCGTATTTCGTACGCACGGTGCCCATCTGATCTTTGTCACCGAGATCGAAACGGTCGAAGGTATCGAAACCGACCGAATAGGTTCCCGAGGCGCCCTTAAACGGCGGCGGCAACCAGAGTGAAGTGTAGCCAGCCTCCGCCACCTCCGGGATGCGGCACTCGATCTCTGCCCAGCTGGTATTAAAATACTGTAAGATCACCTCCTCGGCCGGAGAGGATTTGAGACAGAGAGAAAACGCGATCAGCGCCAGCAGCGTGCGGGAGAGAGATTGGGGGATCATCGAGGTGGCTTCAACATGAGGACTTTAGGGGTCGAGTTCAACCGAAACTCGATCAGATCAACGGTCGCAAGCATCTCAGGATGAACTTCCCCACCGCCTCCCGCAGGTTAGTGAATTTCGTTTCTTCTGGCTTTCTCGCAGCGGTGATCTGGCTGAGAGTCTACCTCACACCCCATGCGAATCCGGACTTACAGGGCTGCCGCCTTCTTCTGCATCATCGGGCTGATCACGCTCGTGCCAGCCTATTTTCTACCAGCTTTCCTCATGACCAACTCGGTCGATGGCAGCCGCTGGTTCTCGATCTGGTCAGGAATTCAAAAATTCTACGAGTCGGGCGATTATTTCCTCGGCACTCTGATTTTTGTCTTCAGTATCATTTTCCCGATCGCGAAATTATTGCTCACCTTCGTCTGCTGCATCAGCCGTGGATTCTTTGGCGACAAACTCTCACAGCGACTCGTCAAGATCGCAGGCTACAGCGCGAAGTATTCGATGCTCGACGTGCTGGTGGTCGCGATGTTGATCGTGGTGATCAAGGTCGACGAATACATCCAACTCATCCCAACCGTCGGCATCTACCTGTTCTCGGTTGCGATCGGCTGTTCGATCCTCGCAAACTGGTTCTTCCCCGATCCGACCAAAGAGGGCAACCGGGTAGAGCCGCGCAGCAAGCTTACCATGCTCACCGCAGGCATCGTCTTCTTGTTGGCCACCGGCGCGATAATCTTTGCCATCTCGAGCCTCGTGGGACAGCGCGGCGGCGAGGTCAAGAGCCTGCATGTCACCAACTTGAACGCTCGCGCGATCCCGCGCACGATCGAGCGCATGAAACTGCTCAAGGAAGTCTACGACGAACGTGATAGCTGGATCCCAGATAAAAACCTGCTTGGACAGATCGCGAAAACCCTGCAGGCGGCCACCACGGATCTCGATGTCATCGAACCCGAAATGCTCCTCGAGATCACCACGGTCGACGGTGAGGTGATCCGGACAGAGCCGTTGAAAATGGACTTCGACGAGACGATCGACGAGTTTTGGGTGATCGACTCGGAACAGCCAGATCCGCTGGTGCTCGCAGACATCCGCTCGATCAAGATGCTCAGCCGCGTTACCTACAACCGCTGGCTTGGCACTGACAACGAGGAGGAACTCCTCACGGTAGCAGACGATCCTTACCGCAAAATCACCCGCACTTGGTTCGGCCGGGTTTTCAAGTTCAGCTTCGAGGGGCAGCGCAGCACAGTCTTGCTCTGGTGGCTGCTGATCCCGAGCCTGCTGGTCACTGCCGCCGCCCTATCAGTCCTGCTAGTCCACCGGATGACGGCGAAGCAGTAACTGAGTGCTGACACCATGCCTAGTCAGATCAATCCGGGCACGAGTGCCTAGAATACATCGCCTAAGGGCTTGTCAGGAAATAAGTCATGCAAAGATGCGCAGGGATTTTAGCCAGCAACAAGGCAGATTTCAGCGATTATAGCGGGCTATTTGAGTTGGAAGCTAACGCGGGTGATTGCCAAAATAACCAGCAGATTGTAGGGCACCTCCGAAAACCTCATGCGGGCTGGAGCTTGATAAAATCCCCGCGGTCTTCGTTGCTAAAGCGCCCACTATCACCAGATAGCTTAGCGTTTATCGCCTCGCCAGCGGGAATTTTCTCTGCGCCCCATTTCCACAGCAGGTTTCCGGAGGTGCCCTGTAGGAGTTATTTACTGACAAGCCCTAAGTCTTCGCCAAGCGATCGAGCAAATTCCGGTTCAACTTGATCCCACCGGCGAAGTTCTCGACATAAAAATTCTCATTCGGCGCATGCATCTGGCAGTCAGGCAGCGCCAGCCCGAGCAACAGCGTCTCCACCCCAAGCACGTCCTTGAACGTCTGGATGATCGGGATACTGCCACCCTCGCGGATCAGCGCAGGCTCGCCGCCAAACGTCTCGCGCAACGCCTCCTGAGCCGCCTTGCCAAAGCCGGCCTGAGGATCGACGAGATAGGAACTACCCGAATGCCCGGCGTCCACTTCCACGGTGACGCCCTTCGGCAAATGCTTCTCGATGTGCGCCTGCACCAACTCGCAGATCTTGTCCGGATCCTGGTTCGGCACCAGCCGGAACGAAAACTTCACGAAGGCCTCTTTTGGGATGATCGTCTTCGATCCTTCGCCTTGGAACCCGCCACCGATCCCGTTGACTTCCGCCGTCGGACGCGCCCAGCGGCGCTCGACATCGCTGAATCCAGGCTCGCCGAAGAGTTCGGGAGAACCCGTTAGCTTCAGAGTCTCCGCCTCGCTGGAGGGCAGCGTGCTCCAAGCTTCGCGCTCCCAATCCTGCAATCCCTTAACATCATCATAAAACCCTTCGACCGCCACGCGCCCCTCGTCGTCGTGCATCGAGGCGACGATCCGTGCCACCGCCGCCGCAGGATTCGCCACCGCTCCACCAAACACGCCTGAGTGCAGGTCGACGGACGGACCTTTTACCAGAACCTCAACGCAGGTGATGCCGCGCAACCCGTAGGTAAACGTCCCAACGCCCGGCGCGATCATGCCGGTATCAGAGACGGCGACCACATCGCACTTCAATTCATCTTTGTGGGCTTCGAGAAAGCTCTCCAAGTTCGGGCTGCCGATCTCCTCCTCGCCCTCGACCAGCATGATGAGGTTGACCGGGACGTCGCCGTGTTCGGCGATCGTCTCCCCTACCCCGAGGATGTGTGAAAGGATCTGCCCCTTGTTGTCAGTTGACCCACGGGCAAAAATCTTCCCATCCTCGATGCGCGGCTCGAATGGCGGCGAATCCCACAGCTCGACCGGGTCGGCTGGCTGCACATCATAGTGGCCGTAGATCATGACCGTCGGGCGTCCCTCCTTGTGCTGGTTGCGACCGAGAACCACCGGGTGGCGCGCGGTCTCGTGCAAATCGGCGCTCAGCCCGATGGACTTCATCTTTTCGACGATCCAGTTCGCGCAGGCGCGGACATCTTCGGTGTGCGAACTCTCGGTCGAGACACTTGGGAACTTCAGGAATTCGACAAGGTCGGCGAGATGCGGATCGTCATTGGTCATGCGGCCTATTCAAGCCGAGATCGCGCGAAAATCAAAAGAACTTCACGCGCTTTCCAAGCCCAATCTGATAATTCTGGTAGGCGAGCAGGCCGAACATCACCGCCATGAAGAAGCTGTTGTTGAAAAGCGCGTAAACCGCTACTGCCGCCGCGACGCCCGTGCCGATCTGGCTGCGCAACTGCAGTCGCCCACCGTTCATCCAGGTGCCGAGAAACTGACCACCGTCGAGCGGCACGATCGGCAGGATATTGAGCAACGACCAGTAGAAGTTGATTGTCCAGAGCGCCCAAAGCAGGACGATCATGTGAAAACCTAACAGCCTGTCGCTGAGGACAAACGTTTGCAGTAACCAGACGACTAGCGCGACCGCAAAACCAAACCCGGGTCCGGCCGCGATCACTTGTAGTCGCTGGTTGCGAGTCATTCTGACCTCAGGGTAACTCGCAAGTCCCCCGAGGAAGTAGAGGGAAATCTCGGGGCGGGCACCAAATTTTCGCGCCGTCATCGCGTGTCCGAGTTCGTGCCCGAGGACGGAGATAAATCCGACAAAGACAAAAATGGCAACTGCCTGATAGCCCATGGGAGTCATTCCGGGTCGGCCGATCCCGCCCAGTAGAGCCATCGTCGCCCAGAACATCCAGTGAATTTTGGTCGGGATTCCGAAGATGGTGAAGCGCAGCATGGTGGAGCCTTACCCCAGCAAACGCCAGTTTGCAAAAGCAACACGGAAGCGCAGCAGCCCCTCTGGCGCTAGCTTAAACGCATCGTAGCGTAGCCTTCAGAGCCTGCGACCGCCGAAGCGATCCAATTTTCTGATGGCCAGTGCACGAATGGAACCCGAGGGAGCCTGAAGTGTCGGCGAAACCACAGGTCATGCACAAACGAGACTGTCGTTTCCGCCACAGCCTCTAAAGGCTACGCGACATGGATTCTCAACCTAACGCCGATGGCCGTCCCGCCCACCTCAGAGAATTGAGCCGTCAGCTAACTCCCGCCGACAGTGGCGCGCCATCCCCCTGCAGGTGAGATTGGCAATCAGCGCTCGCAGCATCACCGACTTCACCTCCTTGCGCGTGACTTTAATGCCAGCCGACAAGCCCTCCCAGTCGGCCGCCTCCATCAACTGCAGCGTCTTGGCTCCGATCAACAATGGCAACGCCGCGGCCAAGCGCATCCGGCGATTCTTCACCGACCCGACATACGCCGCCCCACAGTCGAAATGCTCGCGACAACGCTTCAGCCATTTCTCCGACACCGCCATCAATACGGCGGGCTCCGCATCCGCTGCCCCGATCTCCTCCAGCGGCAGGTAGCAGCGCCCGCCTTTCCGATCCGCCGGCAGGTCGCGCAGGATGTTGATTAATTGCAATGCTTGCCCGTAGCGCTTGCCCAGCTCTAACATTTCGCCAATCGGCTTGGTCGCATACTGCTCCCCGAGTTCCATAAATCCGACTTCCGTCCAGAACTCGCCCACACTCCCGGCCACCAGGTAGGTGTATTCCTCCAACTCGCCCGCGGTCTCCAATGCGACCACCCCATCCCCGACAAAGCGCTCGAGGTCCAAGCGCTGGCCTCGCACAATCGTTTTCAGCACCTTCCGAATCGCCTCCGCGCGTGCAGACCCGATTGCATCCAGCCATTCCAGACACTCGCCAACACGGGTCAACAATTCACGCTCCTTGGCATGTTCCTGCTTCGGGCAAAAGGTTTCGCGCAGGTTGAGTTGGAGCTGCGTGTAGTCGCCTCCGTCTTGGACGAGATCGCCGAACATCTCGAGAAAACTCACCCGCACCGCCGTCTCGATCACCTCCGTGTCGGCGATGGTATCCGCCGCCCTAGCGAGCAGGTACATCAGCCCGATCGTCCCGCGCGTCGACTTCGGCAACACTTTGAGTGTCGTGTAGAAAGATCGCGATACGCCCGCGAGTAAATCTCCTGCTAGTGCTTTTTCGTAGTTTTCCAAAATCGGTCGGCTATAAGTGCTGTTCCTCGAAAGAATGCTCCGCCACGTCTACATCCACATTCCCTTCTGTCACCGCATTTGCCCGTATTGTAGTTTTTACAAGCACAAGCCGGGTGGCACGGACATGAGTGCATTCGTGGACGCCATCCTGCGCGAGATCGACTTCCAGTCAAGCCGCTACGAGATCGTGCCGCACACGATCTACTTCGGTGGCGGCACGCCATCGCTGTTCAGCACCAAGCACCTGACCCAACTGCTCACCGGGATCTCGACACGCCTCGACTTGAGTGACCTCCAGGAGTGGGATCTCGAGGCGAACCCCGCCACCTTCGGCCTGGAGAAGGCCGAAGCCATGCGCGAGCACGGCGTGACGCGCGTCAGCCTAGGGGTCCAATCACTCGACCCGGCCACACTCGAGACGCTCGGCCGAGACCACTCACCCGAGGAAGCGATCGAGGCATTCGAAATTTTGCGCAGAGCAAGATTGCCGAGTGTGAACCTCGATTTGATGTTCGCCATCCCCGGCCAATCGCTAGCCACCTGGCACGACACCCTCGAGAGAGCCGCTGCGCTGAAATCGGATCACGTCTCTTGCTACAACCTGACCTACGAGGAGGACACGGAGTTCTTCGAGAAATTGCAGGCCGGCAACTACAGCCAGGACCACGACGAGGACGCCTCGTATTTCACCACCGCGATGGACTTGCTCGGCGGCTCCGGATTCGAGCACTACGAGATCTCCAATTACGCCCAGCCCGGTTTCCAATCGGTGCACAACCGCTCCTATTGGGCGGGTCACGATTACCTCGGCGTCGGTCCAGGCGCAGTCTCGACTATCCACGGCAAGCGTTGGAAAAACTTGCCAGACACGGCCGCTTACATCGTGGCTGATCCGGCGAGTTTGCCGACCGAACATGAAACCATCGACTCGGTGGCGTTCCGCGACGAGCGCATCGCCTTGCAGCTTAGAACGGCGGTGGGCCTGCCGCTTGCGATCATGACGGAGGAGATGCTGACGAATAAAGTGCCGGTGCTAGTCGAAGAAGGGCTGCTGCTGGAGACGGACGACAGTGTGGTGCTATCTAGACGAGGAAAACTTGTCGCGGATAGCGTCGCCGCGTATTTAGTGTAGAGAAGATCTCCTACCCCATGCTTGCCACTACCGAACGACGCACCGAAATCGAAGCCATCTCTGCCTCGTGGCCTACCCGTGATCTGTCACCTGCTGAAACCGACGCGCTCGAGTTGTTCCTCCGAGCTGCAACTAGTTCGGTGGAGCTGCCGGATGTCGAAGAATCCACCGTTCTCTGCGACGCGGAAGGGGTGCGCCTCGCGGTGCAGCATGCCGACTCCAAGATCGAAGGCCTGCAGTTGCCAACGCACTACGACTACCAGCCGTTCCGAAAATCGCCCAGCGAGGTCGCACCCGGAGCGCAGGCCATTTTTGCTGATGCGCCGGTTCTGCGTGCAGAATTTGAAGCACTGCGCGCATTGGCTGATGGCAGGCTGTTGATCTTGGCCGCGTCGACTGGCGAGAAACGATTTCATCTCATGCGCTGCCTGCAAGCGCTGCCACTCGACGAGATCAAGGCAGAGATCATTCTCCTGCCAGTGAGTGGAGCGAATGCCTCTGAAGTCGCTGAGCACTTCGGAGCAACCCTGATCACCGGGCTCGAACCGCAACCTGCCGAGGCGGAATTCCCAGCGGTTCAAGTAGAACTCGACCGGCAGAATCCTCCAGCCTCCGAGCGAGGCATCACCTTGTTTTTCACGGGCCTGTCGGGTTCAGGTAAATCCACTATCAGCCAGATCGTCGAGGCGCGCTTGCGCGAGTGTGGCGATCGACCGATCACCTCACTCGACGGCGACGTCGTCCGCAAGACGCTCTCGTCCGGTCTCGGATTCTCCCGCGAAGATCGCAACCGCAACATTCTGCGAATCGGTTGGGTCGCAAGCCAGATCAACAAGAACCACGGCCTCGCCATCTGTGCACCGATCGCGCCCTACGATGAGATCCGCAAACAGGTGCGCGCCATGTCAGAAGAGCACGGAGCCTTCATTCTCGTGCACGTCGCCACGCCTCTGGAGGTCTGCGAGGCGCGCGACCGCAAAGGCCTCTACGCCAAAGCCCGCGCCGGGATCATCAAAGAATTCACCGGGATCTCGGATCCATACGACGTGCCCGAAGACGCGGAGATGGTGATCCAGACGACTGAGATGAGTGCTGAGGTGGCAGCTGAAAAAGTGTTGAGCTACCTGCACGAGAAAGGCCTGCTCAGCGCTGCCACGTAGCGTAGTCTTTAGACTGCGTCCGCCGTCACGTTCCCGTCTTCTGATCGCCAGTGCTTGAACAGAACCCAAGGGGGGGCTGACCCGAATGGCACGTAATTAACGGCACTCCTCCGAGTGCCAGCCGGTTGGATCTCTCGGGATCGGGATGGCATCCGGCATCGGTCGATGTCGTCGCGGTAGAACGAACGCCTCCGTCCGTTCGGATCGAGCGGAGCGATGATCCGCGAGCGTCCCTGTGCGTGATAGCCGCAACGTTCCATCAGTTCGAACCCTCCCTCTCGCAGGCTCCCAGGCAAAGTGCGTCGTTCGGGGTGATCGTTTTCTGCTGGCTGCTACCCGCGTGGATTGCAGGCGGGGAAATCTTGACCCCTTCCTGCGGGGCCGTGATTTCCCAGAACGAACGAGGCGTTCGTTCTACGTTCCGGCTCCAGCAGTCTCTGGTGCCTTTTGAAAGCTTCTGCGGTGCCATGCGTTATTCGGCGAGGGTGCGCCTTATCTACGTGCCATGCCGTCCTGACCCGAATGGCACGTAGTTAACGGCTCTCTCCCGAGCGC
>JBLHKE010000291.1:0-9094 GCA_047619485.1 Verrucomicrobiales bacterium
GGTAGCGCGCGCTACAAGTGGGAGCAGGAGAACGGCATCTTCCAGTTCGCTGGCAAACCTCACCCGAAACTGCTGGCGTCGATCGCCAATGCCGAGTGGGACGTGATGATGTGGGGACCATACTTCCACGATCGCCCGGAGTTTTATTCATGCTGGATCGACTTCTGCCTGAAATACAATCCGCACATGAAGTTCTACTTGGCGGATTCGTGGCCGTCGCTCAGGCAGCTAGATGAGATACCGAAATCTGAGAAAGAACTCAGCAACGAGCTGTTCCAACGGCTGGGGAATGAGAAGCAAGAGTTCAATGAAAAGTTCATCGCAACCTTGAACAAGAAATACCCGGGGAAGGTGTTCGTCCTCCCCACTTCCGCGGCCATGATCTTGGCTGTCGAGCATTACCACCGCGGCGAACTTCCCGGCATCGAGGGAATCCACCGTGTCGTCGGCAAGAAGGAACGCTCTCTGTGGCGTGACACGCTCGGCCACCTAGGTCCAGGATTCGATCGCCTCGAGGGGTACATTTTTTACGCAACGATCTATGCCAGATCGCCGGAGCTCATCGAAGGTGATATCAAGTTCGGTGGCCCCGCAGATTTTCCCAACCGTGAGTTAGATCGAACCTTCCGCAAGATTGCCTGGCAGGCAGTGATCAACAACCCACTGTCCGGCGTCACCGACAAAGACGGTGATGGGGTAGGGGAGCGGCGCTAAACGGGAAGCGCAATGAAGGAGTCGATTGGTAGCGGCAACCACGTTCGACCAAGCTCCTTGGTTTCATCCCCCTCGAAACAACCAAAAGAGTTTTTGTCCGTCAAGGTCTTGAAAAGCGAAGTTCTTAACCCTATCAGATTACTATGATTCGTATTTCTTCTACCATCACGGTCCTACTTTTGCTCTCAAACTTCGCTGTCGCACAAATTGTCGGCCCATGTATCGGCAGCGTTGGAACGACTGACGCTTTCTTCCTCTATCGTCCCGGTGATAGTGAAAAAAGGCTGCGCCTGTCGGTGCTCTCAATGTCCGGAGAGGTCGTCACGACCACAGAGGCTTCCGCCACCGCTGCAGACGATTTCGTCGCTAAGTTCCACGTCGAGGGGCTAGAGAGCGCTGCTGGCTATCGCTACCAAATCGCGGAACTGGTAGGCACTGGCGAGCCGAAAATTCTCGCTGGTGGAGATGATTTGAAATTTGAAACGTTTGACGCGACCCGCAAGAGCAAGGTGACCGCCGCGCTGATCTCGTGTGTTAGCAAGGACGACACGGCTCCCGTGTGGGAGGAGATCGGCAAGCTGTCACCGGACCTTCTCTACCTCGCTGGCGATACTCCGTACATTGACACGACGGAGCTGAAGGCTGTGCGGCAGAAGCACCGCGCCCTTCTCAACGAGGCCCCGCTCGCAAAAATAATCGGTCACACTCCGGTGGTCGGCATGTGGGACGATCACGACTTCGGTCTTAACAACGGCAACGGCAAGAACCTTGAAAAGGGTAAATCCGTGACTCGTAAGGGATTCGCCGAATACCGCGCGCACCGAAATTATGGCAACGGCAGCGAGGGTGTTTACCACAAGACCGATCTCGGCGCGATGGAGATCTTCCATCTCGATCCCCGCTGGTTCTCGCAGTCGGAACCATCTCCGGTCGACCCATCTCAGCCTTCGTGTTTCGGCAAAGGTCAGTGGCGCTGGCTCCTGAGGTCGCTGAAGGAATCGAAGGCGCCGTTCAAGGTCTTGTCGATGGGGGCGATCTGGCAGGACAAGAAGAACACTGAGACCGACGACATGTTCACCTACTGGTACGAGCGTGACGCACTGTTCGACTTCATCGAACGTGAGCGTATTGACGGCGTCATCCTGCACGGGGGCGACATCCATGTGGCGCGCTACCTGGTGCACCCTGATCGTGTAGGCTACGACTTGCACGACTTCATCATGTCGCCGGGCCACAACCGCATCATCCCCTCCCTCGACGTCTACCACCCGTCACTCGAATGGTCATTGGTCGAGGGTCAGCAATTTCTAACACTCGAGGCTGACCCGACTCTCGATGACCCAACGCTCACGGCGACCTACCGCCAGCCCGGCGGCAAGGTCAATAAGCGCGTGGTTATCAAACACTCTGAACTCGTCCAGCCCGAGAGAATCAGTCCTCTGCGTGCCAGTTGGTCTTTCGACAAGGATCTCAGCAACAGTTCAGCGCTTGGAGAACGCCTCGATGCCACCGCGCACAATGGCGCTAGCATCGTCGGTGGCGCACTCAGGCTCGATCGGAGCCAGCAGCAGTTTGTCAACGTGCCGCGCAGCTTTCTTGATGACAACTCGGCCGGCCATTCGATTTCCTGTTGGATCAATCCGACCTCGCTCCCGGCGCACGGTAGCAAAGACCGCCATTTTATCTTCGAATCAACCGCTGAAGGTAAACCCGATCCGCAAGCCGCCTACCACCTGTCGCTCGAGCTTAGCCCAGCCGGTAACCCAGAAGAGATCGTCGTGCGCCTCCACACGATCACGCTTAAGCCTGGTGGCAGCCAGAAAGCGCCGACACCGCTAGCCCAGGGATCTTTCCAGACTCGCCACCCGCGCGCGCAGGTTGAAAACCAGTGGTCACACCTCCTCGTCACTTTCGACTCAGAGGAACTCAAGGTCTACTTCAATGGCAAGCTCGCTGGCAGCCACCAGCTCAAAGTCCCCGGCCCGGCGTCAGAGTTTGGCGGCTTGATCATCGGTGGGCACCGCGCCGGCACTGGCAGGAATTTCGACGGGTTGATCGATGCGGTGACCGCTTGGCAGGCGGTGGTCGATGCTGAACAGGTAGCGAAGCTTTACAATGGTGGTAGGTCGGCAAGGCACTAGGGAATCGAGGGGAATGAGTCGGGCTGGCGCTGTGCTGAATTGGGCACCGCTCTACAGGCTATTCTGGGCTCGAAACTGCGTTGTGATTTGCGGCAATCGACTTCTCTCGAAAATCGAGATCAGACCATCAATTGCTTGATCGCGCCTACCTGGTCGAGTTTCTTTCGAGACATCTCCAGGTCTAGATCGCCGTAATGCTCGATCGAGTTGCCGTAGCCATTGAGTAGGGTGGTGTACCAGTTGCCGATGGACTTGTGACCTTCGGTTCCGTGGTAGGGGAGTCGGATGTAGCGGCCGGACATGTCGAGTTTGCAGTTGTCGCCAGCCATGACGACGAAGGGTGCTTCGGTGCCGTGGCTGTGGTGACCCTCGCCGTTCTCCGGGAAATACATGATGACCGTGTTGTCGAACATGCTGCCCTTGCCTTCTGGCACGGCTTTGAGTTGTTCGACAATGCGTGCCACCTCACCGATGTGACCGGTGCGCAGCTTCTCACGGATCTCGTCTGCCGGAACCCCACTGTAGCCGCCGTTGTGACCCAGCTCGTGGATCGAGATATGATCGCCCTCGTTGCCTTGGATCCCTTTGATCGGGGTCGACAGTTCGTCGATCGTGTAGGTGACGACGTTCGTCAGCCCGGTGACTAAGGCCGCGATTAGGACGTCGGTCATCGCTGCCTGCTTTTCCGGAGTGCTTGCATTGGGCCCGCCACCCGCATGGATCTTGCCGATCACTGGAAGGTGCTCGGCGATCGATCCGGACATCTTCTCCAGCTTCTTATTCCGTGATCTGATCGATCCGATCGAGTCGATGTGGTTGCTCAGCTTGAGCTTCTCGTATCCCTGCAACAGCCTCGACTTGATGTCCTCTTCACCCTGCAAGAATGCCAGCATCGCGTTGTCCGAATCGACTGCGCCAGGATTGGTGACTGACTTGAATAATTCGTTGTAAGCCGTTTGCGGATCTGCGTAGCAATAGTTGCGTTGGTGGGGTGCCGGTGCCGAGTAACCGGGGACGATCCCAGTGCGGAAGGTGCTGTAGTTTCCGGTCAGCGACAGTTCGACGTGCCCGAATGGAGATGGGCACAATTTGGCGAGCTCGAAATCGATGGTGGCGCGTTTGATTCCGCTGAGCGAATTGCGACCAGACTTGTAGGCGCCCATCACCGAGGAATACGACCAGTGACCGTTCTCACTCATCTTGCAGGAGAGTCCCTGGAGGATCGAAAGGTTCGGTTTGTGCGCATCGAGTGCGCGCATCCAAGTCGGTAGCTCGTGTCTGTCGAGATCAACTTCGAATGGCAACCTTTTGGCATCGAGTGCTTTCTCCGCTTCGGAGAGCGTGGGCAGTGCCAGTTCGTTCGGACGGATACCGTTCGACTTGCGGATGAAGACGAAGCGTCGCGGGAATTCGCCACCTGCGGCCAAAATGGAGTTTGGGAGGGCGAGTGCGCCAGCCCCGAGGGCGGATGTCTTGAGGAAATTTCTTCGGTTACTCATAGTAAGGCTTTCGTTTGGGCGTCACGCATGAACACCAATGCCATCCGTGTGGGTTTGTGTCCATTCGTGGTTAAAAATTCTGTTTACGGTAGATGAATGAATCGGAGGTGAGCAGCGACACGATGACGGCGTCGAAGCTGCCGCCGCTCTCGAGGTAGGCTTGGTCTGCGTCGATCAGGGTTTTTGAATCTGATAGGAATTCGTTGCGCCCCACGAAGTAGCGGAAGGCGTGGCGGATGATGGATTGGCGCACGCGCGTCGATTTCGCCAGCCGCTCGGCGAGGTCGATGGCGTCGTCGACGTCGCCATCAAGCTTCTCATCGCCGGTGCCCGAGAGGTACCCCTTGGATTCGACCGGCAAGGTCTTGTAGATGTCACGCAGATCCACGTGGGCTGCTGCTTTGTCGGGTCCCTTCTTGAGCAAGTTGTCCGGGTGTTCCAGCGATTCCTGTGTCCGGAACCTCCCGAAATCATCATACATCTCAAAGGCATATCCGAGCGGGTTCATATGCACGTGGCACTTCCAGCAGTAGCTTACCTCAGTGACTTTTGCGAGGCGGCTGCGCAGCGTGTTGTGATGGTCTTCTGGGACGACCGCCTCGACCGTGATTGGGATGTCGGGCACGGTGCCGGCGAGGAGTTTTTCCCTGACCCATTTCCCACGGATGACGGGATCTGTCTCGGTGTTGAGGGAGTGGGCGATGAGCCAGGCTGGGTGGGTGAGCATGCCTTTGCGCTTGGCGACCTTTGCCGGTTGCTTGCCCGGGTAGTTCCATTCGTCGATCTGGATGTTGAAGAACTTGGCAACCTCAGGCGATCGCAACTGCATCCCCGTGCGGGTCGACGCGTTGTAGAGCCCATGAGCCGGGAACGAAACATAGGGCGCTGCGGAGGTCTGGCCTCGGTCGAAACGCAGGCTGAAGCTGGTCATGGCGGTCTTGAATTCTCTGATCGGGTTGCGGCGCCCCTTGGGGTCGAGGTTTTTGACATCGACGCCCCGCATGTTGACCTCGGCGAGGAACTCTTTGTGCTTCGCTAAGTCTTCCAGCTCAAAATTCTGCCAATCCTTGTCTTTGAAATATTCGTAAATTTTGCGGATGCGTTCTGACGACGCCGTCATGGCCTCGTTGTCGCCAGAGTGGAAGACGTAGAAGTCCTCGGTGGTGAGGAGTTCCTCGAAGACGTTCTTGTCCTTCTGCAGGATGTGGTCGACCAGTCTGTCCGCTTCTCCGACGAGGCGGCCTTTCGCATTGTCGTAGTTGCCACCGAAGCGTTTGTTGTCCTTGAAAATGGGCAGCATCTTGGGGTAGCCGAAGAAATCTCTGAAGAAGCGCAGCTTACGGATCGGGGTGTTGGTGATGCTCGCTGTGAGTTGCAGTCGTTGCACGCCCTCGTCGATGACGTAGAACTGATCGCGTCTTTCCAGCAGGCGCAGGACTTCCCGTCGGTAGTCCTCGCGGGTATTGAGCTTGCCGTTCTTCGCGGCGTCGACCAGTGGTTTGTCGGGGCTGCTGTCGGTGAGGGCGTAGGCGATGGCGTAGCTGGCATCACGCGACGAGAGCATTTTTCTGCCATGCTCATCTGCTTCGCCGTGCCCGAACTCTGAGCGGTAGACGAAGTCGGATCGCAACATAAGCGTCTGGATCAGTTTCTCGACCGCTAGGAGGTTGCCGAGGTTCTCAAGGTAAGATTTCGTCAGCGAGGCGTATTTTTGCCGCTCTGGCGTTGTTGGCGAGCGCTCGAGGATTTTTACAAACAACTGGTCGACTAGCTCCGACACCAATTCGTCTCCGGCGGAACCCGCTTGGATGCGCTCCTGCTTGAACTGTTCAGCCCAGTCAGCCATGCACTTGTCGATGACCTCATGGTAACGATCGCCCTTGTTGCGGTGTTTGAGGAGGCTGTCGGTGATGATCGTCATCTCGGCGTCATCGCGGGGTTTGTAGATGCGCGGCTTATGTTTGTCCGCATAGCGATGTTGCACGATCTGGGCGCGCCACTCTTCCATGTAACCGTTTAGGAAGGTGATGCGCGACTGGATTTTGCGTTCGTTGTGTCCGAAGTTGAACCACTCCCGTTCGCACTTCTCGATCAGCTGCGCGTCGGTGTCGTCCTTTCGCTGCAACCTCTGCATGCTTTGAAAGATGATCGCCATCTCCTCTTTCCCTGGCTGGGCCGCGTGAAATGGCGCCTTCTTGGTTGGTTCTCCCGAGGCGACAACCGGCACGTCGATCGTGACCGGAACAAAGGTGGGGAGGAGGGGGTTGTGCTTGTCGCCGTAGATGTCCAACAAGACCGGCTCGATGAAGCTGTTCAGGAACTGCTCGCGCGAAGCGAGGGTGGCGTTGTGTTGGTTCTCCTGGGCCATGATGGCGGTGAATGCCGGGAGGTAGCCCTTGTCTCGCTTGGCCAGATACGAGGTGATGTTGGTCGCCGCCTCCTTGGCGTTGGTGATCATCGTCAGCAGGTGGCCACCGTTGAGGGTGGCATTGGCGTAGTAGCGAACGCCGGTGTTGGTCGGCAAGAGGAACGGGTTGGTGATATTGACCTTGCGGTTGTTGTCGCCGATCACCGACTGCCGCTTGCCATCGATGGTCTTGAAGGGATGGTGATTCAGTAGCTGGTTGAACTTGGCGTCGAAAATATACTCACTGATCAGCCAGCGGCGATCGGCGGTGAATGCTTTGACGTCTTTGTGTTCGCCGGAGAACAACTTGTCGTGGTTGACGTAGTTGCCGTAGGCCGGTTTGCGCAATTTGTCCTCGAGCTTAGAAGCGTTGTGTTGATCCAGTTCGCTCGACAGCCAGCCGATCATGTCGGTGCGTTCTGCGTCGGTCGGCTGTGCCTTCTTTTTCTTCGGCGGCATGTGCCCGAAGTGGAGTTGCTCCTTCATCTTGTTGAGGAGATCGAGGCGCGCGTCGAGGGCGAGGTCTGCTAGGTTGTCGAGACGGATATCAGCCTTGTAGGATTCTTGGTCGTGGCAGGACAGGCAGTAGTTTTCGAGCAACGCATTCGACTGCTTCGGGACAGCGAAGTTCGTCGATTCATCTGCCACAGCGACCATGACGGTCGGGACGAGCAAGCACAGGACGGCGATGAGGGTTAGGGGGCGCATCATTTGTTCTCTTCTCCTTCGATCCGCGTCTTGAGGGCGGTGGTAGCTTGAGTCTTAAGGAGTTTGATTGCCTTGCTGTTCTTCTCTGAGCCCTCGGGATCTTGATGGGCGACTTCCGGCGTGAAATCGATACTGTCGGTGCGGAAGCTGTGTAGCGGCTGCCAGGGGATGCCGTCGACCTTGAGGTTGCCCATCGGCGAACGCCCCCAGGCATAGCGCACCGACAGCGGGTCTTTCACTAGCGGGCTGGAGACAAGGATCTGTTTATTGCGATCCTGTTTTTCCTTGGTGGGCAGTGGGCTGGCCTCGGCCATGTAGAACACGCCAGACGCATCAGCGATCGAGAAGCCGACGAGCTCCGAACCGAAATCATCGGGCAGAACCGGCCGGTCAAAGCTCAGCAGGATGTTGCCCTCTCCGGGAACTGCGGAGACGAGTTGCGCCGTGTCCCAGACGATGTCCTCCATGCCGTAGACCGTCTTCAGTGCCCAACGAGCGGTGCGCAGGCCGAGTTCTTTCTTTTTCTTGGTATGCAGCTGTGGGATCTTTTGATCGTGGGACGGAATGTAAACCGTGTGCTTTGGATTGCCGGCGTCCGCCAGCCCGAGCCGCTGCGCCTCGCGGATGTAGGCGCCGGTGGAGAATCCCTGTTCTTCAAAATTGAGGCGCGTCTGCGCCTTGCCGCCAGCGCACAGATCGATGATCGCCACCGGAAGATCCGGATCGTTGAAATCGTCACGCCAGCCTTCGACCATCAGTTTCATCAGCGTACGGTAGAGCTTCGGTTTGCAACTGGTGTTCATCATCGCGTTGTTGAAACCCTGGTGGAAGGCGACGCCTTTGATATTCAGTCCTTTGAACACGCCGAACATGCCATTGTAGCAAGAGGCCGCATCGCTCGGGCTGCGGCCGGGGACGGACCAGGTGCGGATACTGCCGTCGGGCTTGCGCGGCTCACGGCGGTTCTTGTTCACCCCTTTGGCCTGATCCTCCGCGACCTGTTTTTTCCATTTCTCGTGAGAAACCTGCCACTTTTCCATCTGTTCTTGTAGGAAGTTCTCGATGCTAAAGTCGGCCCGGCGTTGATCGACCCATTCCAAATACGCGGCCGCCTGCGGATCATCAGCGAACTTGTGGCGCGGGACTAGGCTCTCCATTGAGGCACCGCCGCGCGAGTTGTCGATGATACCGATCGGGATCTGCAGGGCACGCTGCAATCGCGAACCGAACACGTAACCGATCGCGCCCATGTTGAGTGACACTTCCGGCGTGACGACCTTCCAGTTCTTGTCGGGATCTTCCTTGGAATTGATGAACTCGTCGCGGAGGTCGGTCTCGACGTACTCCGATTCGGCGCCGGAGAGGATCCGGACGTGCCGCAACTGCGGGAGGTGGGCTTGCGAGGACTCGAATGCGCCTTGGTAAACGGCTTTAAGTCCGAAGGCCATGTTGCTCTGGCCGTTCATCACCCACACATCGCCGATCAGGATGTTCTCCATCTCGATGCTGGCATCGCCGGTTCTGACCGTGAGGTTCTGCCCCTGCGCATTGGCGGGTTGGGCGTCGAAGCTGGCTTGCCAGCGGCCATTCTCGCCATCGGCTTTTGCCTTGCTCGAATGCTTGCC
>JBLHKE010000292.1:0-9070 GCA_047619485.1 Verrucomicrobiales bacterium
GCCTTGGTGCTAAGCTCAATGCCTGCCCAGCTATTGACCAACTTATTTCCGAACAAGCCCTTGAGACACTAGGGAGCAAGAGCCCGCGAAATGAGCCTGACGGCTGAAAATTGAAATAAACGACCCGCAGAACCGAGCCGAAAACCCTACAAAACTAGATCCAGCCACCCGAGAAAAGGTGGCTATGGGATGACTGTGAAGACAAATGGAAGTTACGTCTTACCCTCCCATTGCTTTTCTCAAATCGATCCAAGCGGCGAGGCGCGACTCCTGGGCGCGGAGAGCTTCTCTTTCTGCGGCTAGCGCGCGACGTTGATCTTCGAGAACTTCCAGCTGGGAGACGACTCCATTGGCGAACTTTTCCTGCGTCCGCCCGTAAACCATGCGCAGCGAGGCAGCGCTTTTCTCCGCGCTTCGCTGGATTTTTTCCTGAGCCGAGAGATTCGTCAGCGCAACCGCGACCTCCTCGAACGCGCGCAGCACCTTCTCGCGGTACTCGGCGGCGGCGAGCTTCGCACGAGCATCACTCCCTTCGGCCTTGGCTCGGCGCAGCGGATCCCAAATGGGGACTTCAATCGTCGGTGCGATTTGGGCAATCCACTCGTCCACCGACGGGCTCAGCCGCATTGATCGGCCACTGGCGAGCCCGGTGAATTGGAGTTTTGGCAGAAGGTCGAGCGTGGCTGCTTTTGACAGGTGCCAACTAGCGGCGACCCGTGCAGAAGCCGCGCGGATGTCAGGACGATTCGCCAGCAGCTCAGTCTTCACCACCGAAGGTAATTCCGGAACCCTAAGCATCACAGGCGGCTTCGTCCAAGTCGAAGCCCCGGGCTCCCGCCCTAACAAGCGGTCGAGGGCGAGCTCCGCGAGACGGCGCTGGCGTCGCAACTCCTCAATCTGCCGTTGTAGAAGATCCCCCTCGGCACTCTGGCGGTCGCCAAGGTTGTCTCCGATGAGACCCGCTTTCTGTTTTTCACGCAAGCGGCGAACACTATCTGTGTTGGCCGCAAGCGTTGTCTCGACCACCTTCTCCTCACTGGCGAGCCGGCGACGCGCCAGATCGAGTCGGGCGATCTCCGCAATGATCAACAATCGACCCGCTTCTTCGTCCGCAAACGCCGCCTCGACCTGTTTGCGTCCGCCATTTCGCAAATGCCGCACCCGCCCCCAGAAATCGACCTCCCAGCCAAAGCTGGCGCTGCCACCGTAGCCCATCACGTCCGCACGCTCGCCACCGGTCTCGAACTCCTGGCGCTCGCCAAATTGACGCGCACCAGTCGCTGAGATCGACGGGCTCGAACTCGCGCTGAGCAGCTTCGAATCAGCCCTAGCAACCTCCAACCGCGCGGCGAGAATCTCGATGCTCGGCGAGTTTTCCAGCGCTTCCTTCACCTGCGCATCGAGCGAACGGCCGCCCACCTCACGCCACCAGTTGGTCGATTTGGCATCGCCGATTAAAGCTCCGTCAGCCCCCCCAGGGGCACGCGAGGTCGGGCTACAAGCAGTCACGAAAACCGCTAGCGCCAGGCAAGCGATCTGATGGAGGCTGATAGGAGGGCGGGACATGCGCAGCAAACGACTACGGCTTCTCGATGTGGATCTTTTCAGCGTTGACGATAAGCGCTTCAGGTGTAGACGATTCATCGACGGTTCCCGAGATCACTAGATGACTGAGTTCCTTCAAGTCACCCAAGCCACGTAGGCTCGAGCGCACCAACTTGCCGTCGGCACCTTTGACCTGGATCGTCGCAGTGGAAGCTGCAATTTTCGATACCTCCTCGCAGCAGTAGTCCCACGGGTTCTCGCATTCATCGTCGGGATTCTGGTCACAGGATTTGATCGCCTCCTCATCCGCGAGCACTAAGATCGCTACCGATTCAGAGATCGGTGTCATCTTGCCGCCAACTTTGCCGCGCAGGACGATCGGCTCTCCAGGCTTCGCGGCGGCGCGTGCTGCGACAACCCCGAGTGCGCCGTCGGGAGCAGTCGCGGAAACAAACGCCTCCAGGGCACTGGTATCAGGCTTGGGGATGGCGGCCTCTTCGTCCTGTTTACTGCCGCCGCAGGCAGTGTGAAAAATGGCGATCACAACGCAGGCGACGATCGAGGGTAATGTTTTGTTTTTCATGGCAGTATATATTTATGGTTCAGTTAGGATGATCGCAGCGCGACCGGGAGTGTTGGGCGGAGACAAGTCCAGGCAGGCGGCAGAGCCCCGATGATAGCAAGTGCGAACCCGCCAGCCAGACCAATCCCGAGCACCGAAGGAGAAATATCAATCACGAAGGTGCCGATCGAGAACGGCACGGTGATGCCATCGGCGACCCATAGCGCGAGGGCCGCGGCGACGAGGGCGCCTAGCATGGTGGCGAGCAGCGATTCCTGCAACAGGCTGATCAGCAGGGCCGGCCGCTTGAATCCCACCGCCTGGAGCGTCGCCATCTCGCGGATGCGCGCGCTGAACGCGGCATAGAGCGTGTTGAGTCCGCCGAAAACCGCCCCCGCGGCAACCAGTGCAGCCGTGACCCACGTCATCGCGCGCAGCGGCGTGTAGAAGGCGGAAAGCTTGGCGTAGTAGTCGCTCTCGCGCAGCGCAACGAGCTCGAGATCGAGCCGCTGGAGCGTGAACACCTCCACATCACCAAACTCTGCCTCGCCGAGGCGAACGACCGCGCAAGAAATCGTATCACGTTGGGCGATCGCGAGCATGTCTCCGAGATCAATCCACACCTCAGCTTCCATCACGGTGCCCGGAGCTTGAAAAATCCCGGAAATTTTTAAGTCGGTCTGATCCACCCGGATGACGTCACCGATTGCTAGGGAACCATTCGGCAGGCGCATCTTGTGCGTCGACAGACGCCCGACCATTACTTCGCCGGGACGCGGAAAATTGCCTTCGATCAGGCTGACCTCAGGGTGTACCAGCAGCGCAGCGGGGGTCACTCCACGCAGCAGCGCCTGACGCCGTTCCTCCCCGCCAGGTGGGGTTAGAAAGCCGTTGTAGTGGATCTCAGCAGAGACGGCGGCACGCCCGAGCACCGTCTTGATCCCCGGAACGGAGGCCGCCACCAGACCCGGCACCGCCGCGTTGACCTCACTGCGTTCGACGCTGTCCTCGCTGCCGCTCCCTAACAGAATCACATTGCGCTCGGAACCTGACGAGCGCAGCACCGCGTCCATCCCCTCCGAGAGCGCCGCCGCCAGCATCAGCAGCAAGATCACCAGCGCCGCACCGAACACGATCTGCACGCAGCGTGCCGGGACGCGGAACAAATTTCTAATTGCGTAGGAGATCGGCAACATGGCTTTATTCAGGAGGCGCGCAACGATTGGACGATTGGAACTCTCGACGCCTTCCAAGCTGGGTAGAGGCTGGCGAGGAGCCCGAGGGCGAAGGCGACCGCGAGGCCACGCAAGACGATCAGGTAGTCGGGGACCACCGACATGGTGAGCCCTTCGTTGCCGATGGTGAAACTCTGCCACGTCAGAAAGAAGAAGGCACAGGCGACACCAAGCACACCGCCACCCAGCCCGAGCAAGACGCCCTCGATCGCAACCAGCACGCCGATCGCCCGCTGCGGAAAACCGAGTGTCTGCAATACCGCATTCTCTGTCACCCGACCACGGACGACCAGCAGCACGGCGTTGGCAACCAGTCCGAGTACCGCGGCGACCGCCCCCATCCCGAGCCAGCGGGTGAAACCGACCAGCTCGATGAGTTCACTGGCAGTCTGAGCAAAGAAGGCCTTCTCTGGGCGCGTGCTCGTAGGTTGCTGATCGGTCGCGAACAGGGCGTCAATCTGCTCTGCGACGCTGTCGAGCTGCCCCGCGCCGTCCGCACGCACATTGAATTGGGTAACGACGCCAAGCCCTGCCCGCGAGGCTTGTTGGAGGAAATCGAGGTGCACGTAAGCAACATTGTTGTCCTGCGGCTGATCACTTTGGATGATCCCTGCCACCGAAACCGTCACGCCGGCCGCGTCGAATCGATCGCCCACCTTCAGCCCACGACGCGCGGCGAAGTGCTTGCCGAGCAACGCTGAGTCGCTGCGTTTTTTCCACTCTACGATCGAACCGTCTTCGACCGTCAGCTGGGGGGCATAGCGTTCGAGGCTGTCGGGTGGCACCCCTCGAAAAGCAATCACATCGAGGCTGGCACCACAGTTATTGACGACGATCTGAATCGGGATGACCTCCTTGACGCCTTCGATCTTACGGATCTGCGACTCGTAGTGCTGCGGCAGGCGGCTAGTGGCCGGGCAGAAGCGATTCTCGCGATAGACCACCAGCGTGGTGTCGTCTGCACTGACTTCGGTGGCGTTGCGCAAGCTGCGCTGCATCGTCTCGACAGTCGCGAAGAGAAACATTCCCATCCCGACACCGAGCACGGTGAGGAGTGAACGGACGCGGTGGCGCGTCAGTTGCTTTAAGGCGAGTCCGATTAGGGCTGGTAGGTTGCGGATCATGGCGAAGTGGATTCTGCGAGGCGGCCTTTCTCAAGGTGGAGTGTACGGTCGGCGGCGGCAGCCGCTTTCGGGTCGTGAGTTACCATGACGACGGTCTTCCCGTGGTCGCTCACCAGCATCCGCAGGAGGTCGAGGATCTGCGTTGCCGCCTCGCGGTCGAGGTCACCCGTCGGCTCGTCGGCAACCAGCAGGAGCGGGTCGGCGACGATGGCTCGCGCGATGGCCACGCGCTGTTCCTGTCCGCCGGAGAGCTCCGTCGGCCGGTGATCAGCCCGGTCGCTCAGCCCGACTAACTCGAGCGTCTGCATGACCCGATCGCGGCGCTCGGCGCGACCCTGGCGGGTGAGGAGCAGTGGAAGTTCGACATTTTCGAACGCGGAGAGGATCGGGACGAGATGGTAGAGCTGGAAGATGTAGCCGACGTGCCCAGCCCGCCACTCAGTCAAGGCCGCGCGGCTCAGGTGAGCGATGTCCGCCCCGCCGATGTTCAGTTCTCCAGAGGTCGGATGGTCGATCCCTGCGACCAGATTGAGCAGGGTCGTCTTGCCGCTCCCCGACGGCCCCATCAGCGCGAGGAAGGCTCCCCCTTCGACATCGAGATCAAGATTCTCGAGCGGCGTGACCGTCGTCTTCCCCTTGTGGTAAGACTTTGTCAGCCCCTTGCAGCGAATGAATGGATCTTGTGACATAGAAATATTTGGTTACCGAGGTGCTTGTTTGATCTTGATGCGACGCCCTTCCTCGAGGCCGCTATGGGGTGGCCGGATGAGGCGTTCACCTGCGAGTAACCCCGCCAGCACCGCGATGTGACGCTCCACTTCGAGGCTTCCCAATTCGACTTCCCGCAAGGTCGCGCGAGAACCCTCCGCACTGACAACCCAGGCCTTGGCGCTGCGGTTTTCACGATCGATGAGGCAGTCGACCGGTGCCATCACCGCCCGTGATCCCCGGGAGCCAGCGACAGATGATTTCCCGTCCCCGCTCGCGAGGAACTTGACCCGGCAGAGCATCTCTGGCCGCAGGCGTGGGTCGGGATCGATGACGCGGACTTTCGCCTGGAGGGTGTTGCGTTGCAGGTCAGCGCTGCCGACGATGCGCGAGACAAGGCCCTTAAACTCGACGTCCGGCAGGAAATCGCTGGTGATAATCGCCGCCTGCCCGGGCGCGAGTTGGCGGGCGTCGGCCAGCGGCACATCAACCCGCGCCTGCAGCTTGCCCGTCTCGAACAGCACCGCGATGGTCGCAGAGTCGAGATCGTCCATGCGCAGTAGCTTCTTCTGACCCGGCGCGGCTTTCAGTTCCAACACGACGCCGTCCACCGGCGATACGATCTTGGTGCGCCGGTGCGCCAACTCGCTCTCGGCAACATCGACCTTCGCGGCAGCGATCATCGCATCGAACACATCACTCTGCGCCTGGATCGCATCGAGTCGAGCGAGCACCGCCGCGCGATCGGATTTCAGTGAAGCGATCTTCGCCAGCTGGGAATCAACCGCCAGCCGTGCCGCCGTGAGCTCCTGCTCCGAGACGGTTCCCACCGACAGGCGCGCGAGCCGTGAGCGCCTGTCCTCGAGTTCCTCCCGATAGGCTCCAGCCGCCTTGGTCTGTTCAAGCTTGCTCGCCGCCTCCGCGCGCACCGCGGGGATAGTCGCGAGGTGCATGTGGTGCTCTGCCACGGTCTGGTCGAGTCTCCGCTGTGAAGCATCGAGCTTCAGCTGCGTGTCATCCGGGATTAGAGAGGCGAGTGCTTGACCTTTTTTCACCACCTGACCTTCGAGCACAGAGACCTCGTCTACGACCCCATCGACTAACGCCGTGGCACGGATCGGCAGCGGATCTGGCTCGAACCAGCCAGCCGCTTGGAAGAGCATCGAGGCCGAGAAATCGATACCCGGTTGCTGGCCACCGTCGGTCTCCAGCGCAGCCGTGTCATCCTGCTCGACATCCGACATCAACAGAACTGGCGAAACCACCACGACACGCGCCGGCAGAAGACGGTCTGCAAACGCAAAGGCGAACAGGCCGACGAACGCGAGCAACAGCGCAGCAGGCAGCATCCATGTAGGAAGACTGCGCTTGCGTGTTGGCGGTTTGGTTGTCTCCCGCGGATTGTCGGGAGACTTGTTAGAAAATAGATTTGTCTTGTTCATTCATTCAACTGAGCTCAAAGGTGGCATCAGCCCGATAAGCAACGACAGAGTCGCAAGCCGAGTCAGGCGGAGCGGAGGGTCAGTTGATCTAGATGAGGAAAGACGAATACAACACCGTCAGCGAGACGTCACACCGATCGGGCGGATGGCATTGCGAGAACTTCACCTCGCCGGAAACGCGTGGCGACCGGAGATCCGAGTTCGCAAATTGCTGAGAACAGATCGCGACCGGAGAATGGGTTGGCACATGCGCAACTGCGCACTCGACCGCATCAAGCGTGATTAGCATCCAGCAAAACTCGTCCTCACACGGCGACGGCAACTCATCGTGGAGAGGGCATTCGTCGTCACAGCTTCCGCAACCCGTTTCGTCCACCGCTTCGGCCGCAAAATTAACCTGTCCAGTACACAAGCACTGGCGGATTCCGCTTTGTCCAAAAACGGAAACCAAAAGCACCAAGAGCAAAGCACTCAGCGTCTGCAGGTAGCGAGACATGGGAGAGGTTAGAGTGTGGCCTAGGGGCGAGCAAATGAAAACTTTCTGGTGGTCTCCCCTTGGCGTACAACCGTCAAGAGCCTACCCGCCACTTCTTTTAAAAAAAAACCGAACATGCCCCGATTCCTCCTATTCTCCATTTTCTGCTGCGCCGCGCTGCGGCTCGATACTCCTGCGCAAGAATCCTACGACCTGGTCATCGTAGCCGGTCAATCAAATGCGGTTGGGTTCGACGCCAAACCCAACGAACTCCCAGAATCGGTCACCGACAAGGATGTCCTCTTCTGGTGGAAAACTGGCGACCCGCCACCGGACGGGCACGATTCCAACAGCTCTAACATGTGGACGACGCTGAAACCCCAGCCCCTTGGGAACCCTGCCCCGAAAAAGAGCGCCCCGCGACAGTATGGCAACTTCGCCCAGCCCGACGGCGGCTTCGGTCCGGAATTCGGCTTCGCACGCCACCTGTTGAAAACAGATCCGGATCGCAAACTAGCCATCCTCAAAGTCGCCTTCAGCGGCACCAGCATCCCGCAGGATTGGGATCCCGAAAAGAACAACCAACCCGGTTCATGTTATGCGGCTTTCCTAACAGAACTCAAAAACTGCCGCGCTGCCGCCGCCGAAAATGACATCCAACTCAATCCGATCGCCCTGATCTGGGTGCAAGGCGAAAGCGATGCGAACAAGAAGAACGCGCCAGTCTACGCCGAGGATCTAGGCAAGCTCATCCACTCGATCCGCAAGGCCTGCGCAGCACCAGACCTGACGGCGATGGTCGCGGTCAACACCCGTTTCAGCAAGGGCAAAAACCTATACATGCCAGCCATCGTCGAAGCCCAGAAAAAGGTGGCAGAGGACGATCCCAAAACTTACTACGTCGACACCTCAAAGGCCCCGATCGCCAACGCCGCACATTTCGACACCAAAGGCACGCTGCAGGTCGGCATGTGGTTCGCCGAGACGTTTCTCAAGGCGACATCCGCCAAAGAGTAGTGCATGCAGAAGCTACTTCTCTTGTTGAACGCTGTCGACAAACCACCTGAGATCACGGAAGCTTGGCGGCTCTCCGTTCCAAACACCGCCGACTTGCCGCGTCGCGTCTGGGCGCCGTTCCCTAAGAGTCTCCTGCGCCGAGAGACGCAGCTCGCGAATCCCCTCCCAAGACTCCATCTCCGCCCCGCGCGCATCGAGGAAATCAGCGGGTGACAAAACGATCGTCTGCCACTTGCCCCCTCCCTGCAATTGGACTTCGGCAGCGTAACCGTCTATGCCGACAAGGAACGGATTCGTTTTGATCGAACGCACCTGCAACGAGAGCTTCGCACCGGCGGGAGCTGCCCACAGCAGCTCGTTGATCTTGTGCGTGCGACGGGGCCATTCACCAGCCTTGTAGGTGAACCATTCCTTCTCCCAATCCCCTTCAAACGCTTCGATCAGGAGCGTTGGCAGGAGAGTCACTTGCCCTTTTGCGGCCGCCATATCAGCGCCCGAAACCATCATCATCGGTGACGAGAGATTGAACTCCCGCGCGGTGTAACTTCCGTAGTAGTAGCCCGCGCCGGCCACTGCTTGCCCGAGCGCATAGGTCACGTTGGCGTATGCCCAGAGAGGCTGGTCACTCCGCGAGATCGGCAGCTTGGCGATCCAGCGTCCGCCCTGTTTCGTCGCAGCCGCATGGTGCCAAAAACGGTTTATGACCGACAACCGATCCGCCTTGGGATCCGCATCTTGGGTGTAGAATACGTCTATCGAAACGATGGCCTTGCTAGCGCCCGGCTCGACCTCGACCGATGGGATGCCATCTTCCACATTCAAATCGATCTTGGTGTTCGGGGTTTCTGGCCACGTGAAAGTGCCTTTGAGCTGCTGGTCAAACCACAGCTGCGTGGCCACTTCATACGCGGCGGTGTCTTGATGATTGTGATGCGGTGCGCAGGTGACCCGCCAGTCCTTGC
>JBLHKE010000293.1:0-8990 GCA_047619485.1 Verrucomicrobiales bacterium
GGTTTGGTCACTGGGTAATGTGGTAGTGTTAGACTTTAGGCAGGGTGTCGTCGAGGGCTGCGAGCATCGAGGCGATGGTCTCCTCGGTCTCGTCACCCATGTTGGAGATGCGGAAGGTCTTGCCTTTGATCTTGCCGTAGCCGGCGTTGATCATGAGGCTGTGCTCGGATTTGAGGAGACCGTTCCATTTCCCTAGGTCGATGTCCCGGTTGTTGGCAGCACAGGTGAGTGTCACCGAGCGGTAGCCCTCTGGGGCGAAGTGTTCGAAACCGTTCTTCTCGATCCAGCCGTGCACCATCGCATTGGTTGTACGGTGGCGGGCGAAGCGGTTCTCGAGGCCCTCGGTGAAGATGTCGTCGAGCTTCGACTCGAGCGCGTAGATGAGCGAGATGCAGGGCGTGCTCGGCGTCATGTGGTTCTCCTGGTTCTTTTTGAACTCGAGGAAATCGAAGTAGTAGCCGCGATCATCCATGGTGGATGCGCGCTCCATGGCGGTGTCGCTAGCAGTGAAAATCGTCAGTCCGGGGGGCATGGCAAGCGCCTTCTGGCTACCAGCCAGCAGCACGTCGATGCCGAGCTCGTCCACCGCTGTGTGCATGGCAGAAAATGATGAGACCGTGTCGACGACGAACAGCACCTCCGGGTATTTTTTTACGACGGCGGCGATTTCATCTAGAGGGTTGAGCACGCCGGTCGAGGTCTCGTTGTTCACCAGTGTGATGACATCGAACTCCCCGGTGGCGAGTTTCGCATCGACTGCTGCGGGGTCGATGGCTTCGCCCCATTCGACCTGGAGCGCCTCTGCCTGCTTGCCGCAGCGCAGTGCGACGTCATACCACTTATCGGAGAACGCGCCGCAGCAGCAGTTGAGTACCTTCTTAGATACCAAGTTGCGGATGGCGGCTTCCATCACACCCCAGGCGGAAGAAGTGCTCAGGTAGACGGGGGAGGTTGTTCCTGCGAGCTCTTGGAGGCGCGGTTGGATCCTCTCGTAGAGCGCGGCGAAGTCACCGCTGCGGTGTCCGATCATCGGGTGGCACATGGCCGCGAAGGTTTTTTCTGAAACCTCGACTGGCCCGGGGATGTAGAGACGAATGTGATTTTCTGACATAGTTAGTTAGTGTGGTTCGGGCGTGGGCGGCGAGGATGGGAAGTAAGGCTGTTATGAAAAATCTGGATAGGTAAAACGTTGGACGCTGTGTCTGGCTTTAGCCCGGGGGGTGGGAAGGGTCAAGGAGCCTTCGGTGGTTCTCCGTTCTTGATGGTGCTTCACTTGAGTCGATGCTTGTGGTTCAGGCGGTAGAAACGAGACGAGGACGGTTTTAACTGCTTCAGTAAACCCGATAATCAGCAAGATTCAGAACTACGTGGGGATTTTTAGGGGGATGGGAAAGGCTCTCAGAGGCGATTGCTTGTGAGAATTCTGTCAAACCCTTGCAGGCAGCTAAACAGTCAGTTTTAGAAATAGTTAGACTCAATTATGAAATTTTCTTGCAATTGTGACAGAAATCTGGTTTTTTTGGCTTGCGCACCCCGCGCTTTCATTATAACCTTTATAGGGATTATGAGCGGTGCCGAACGGGGCTTCCGGTTATCGTAATCGCATCGCAAATTTGAAACGACTAAATCGAAACTAGCAAAAACACACACAAGGGAACAAACTAAACTAATTGAAATAATCATGGCTGACGAAGAAGCTCCAGAACTAATGACCGTCAAAGAGACGGCAGAATACCTCCGCATTCCATTGCCGACTGTCTACTATCTAGTACAGCGCGGCCAATTGCCTGCGATTCAGATTGGCGGTCGCTGGCGCATCAAGCGCAGCTTGCTCGACAGCGAGGTCTTGAAAAAAGACGAAGGCGGTCAACCAACAGTGTTGGTTGTCGATGACGACCCGGCGCTGCAGACGCTTTTTAAGCAGTTCTTAAAGAAGGCCGGCTTTGGACGGATCGTAGTCGGCACCGGTGCTGAAGCGATTTCCTACGCCGAGAAACAGGACTTTGATCTCGTTTTCCTCGACTTGAAGCTGCCGGACACATCCGGTGATGAGCTTTATGCTAAGTTGAAGGAGATGCACCCCGATCTTCCGATCGTGATCATCACAGGCTACCCAGACAGCGAGATCTTGAGCAAGATTCTCGCCAGCGGGCCAGTGACGGTGATCAAGAAGCCGATCGAGTTCGAGCAATTGAACCGCACGGTGAAAATTCTCGGTCACAAAGGCACTGCCGACGTGGTCAAGAAGGGCTGACAGTCCCTAAGGTGATTTACATCCTCGGTCGCGTTGGCGCGGCCGGGGATTTTTTTGTCCTGTTCACTAGCGAGAGTGGTGCCCTAAAGCCGAGTTCTCGGCACCCGTCGGCTATTAGCCGAACACTTCCTCCAAGGCGGAGCGCATCACCTTGGCGTCTGGGGTTTGTCCGGTCCAGTATTCGATGCCGATCACGCCTTGGCTGACGAGCATCTCTAAGCCATCGATGACTTTGCAGCCACGTGCGGTGGCGTCTTTTACCAGATTGGTCTTCGGTGGGTTGGGGATGACATCTGCGACGATCATTCCAGCCTTCAATGTGCTCGTGTCTAGGGCGAGGCGTGCATCGACGTCCGGGTAGAGCCCGATCGACGTGGCGTTGATCACAATGTCCGTGTCGTCGTCGATCGCGTATTCGCCGTTCCACGCCTCGAAGTTGGCGTCGAGTTTACCACCGGTTGCGGCATTCACTCTTCCGTTGAGGAGCTCGAAGAGGGTTTCGCCCCGATCCTGATTTCGGTTGACCACAGTGATTCTCGTCGCGCCGGCGAGGGCGAGTTCGACGGTGATTGCGCGAGCCGCGCCGCCGGCACCGAAGACGACGACTGATTTTCCAGCCGGGTCGGTGACTTCCTTTAACGAAGAGACGAAGCCCTTGCCGTCGGTGTTTTCCCCAATGAGTTTTCCATCGCGGTTGACCACGCAGTTGACGGCTCCCATCAGCTCGGCGGATTCGCCCAGGCCATCAAGGTGTTCGATCACAGCGATCTTGTGTGGGATGGTGCAGTTAAATCCTTGGAAGCCGAAGGCGCGGGCGCCGGCGACAGCTGCCTGGAGGTTCTCCGGTCTTACTTCGAGCGTCAGGTAGCGCCAGTCCAAGCCCATGTCGGCGTAAGCTGGTTCGATCATTGCCTGGGTGGGGTTCTCTGCGACGGGGAATCCGAAACACGCGGTGAGCTCCTGTTTGAAATTGAGTGCGTTTGCCATGAGGACGGATTCTGATGGCTGGCGGCTCAGGCTGCAAGGATTCTCTTGCCGGTTGGAATTGGATTTACTTTAAACGAGGATCGGGCTATCTCGGCAGCTGATGTTACGTGAGTTCCTCAAGAAATTTGCCCCGCTGCTCTCGGCCCACATGAGGCTGAAGATCGCTGGTGAAACCCGGGCAATGCGTCAGGCTCCCGAGGAGGGGCGCGAGGCACGGCGGATGCATGCGTTCTGTATCGGTGCGGCAAAGACCGGCACCAGCTCGATGGCTGAGATGTTTTCTAAGGAATACCGATCGGCGCACGAGCCGCGCAGCTACCATTACCACCACCGCTGGGGGGGCAGGGATGCGCTCGATGGAGAGCCTGGTGTGGACGAATATTTCCAGCAGCGCGACCGCTTTTTTAATTTGGAGATGGAGGCGTCCCACTACCTGCTGCCGGCGCTGCCGGTGTTGGTTCGGTGCTTTCCAGAGGCGAAATTCGTGCTGACTGTCCGGCCGTGCTTGCCATGGATGATCTCGATGATTAGCGAGGAGCTTTACACCCGTAAGCACCGTGGGACGAGTCTGTGGTGGGCACCATGGTTCCGGCATGTCTGTGGGGCTGCCGCAGGGCATCCAGAGGGGGAGGAGGTGCTCGCGCGTGCTGGCCTGTCGACGGTGCGGGGTTACCTGCGCTACTGGACTCGGCACAACCGTGAGGTGCTCGCTGCGGTCCCTGATGATCGCTTGCTCATCCTGAGGCTCGATGGGCTCGACCGCGCGCAAAAGCAGCTTGGAGATTTCTTGGGCATCCCGCCCGAGAGTTTGCCGGGACGTAGAGTTCGGGCGAATACCCGGGATGAGAAAGTAATCACCTTGGAGGATGTCGGACTCGATCATGCCAACTCGATCGCACGTGAGGAATGTGGCGAATTGATGGCGAAGTTTTTCCCCGAAATCGAGCTTGGCTAACTGGTTTGGCTCGGGTGTGTTTTCAACGACAGGAATCCGCGTTTTTTGAAACGCTTGATGGCGCGATCTGGGTCGAGGGTTGCGAGGTAGTTGGGGAGCATTGGTGGGCGCCCGCATGGGATCGGCACGAGCGTCGGGCGCAACAAGTCCTTCCGCAGCAGGAAAATGGTGTAACCATGCTTCTGCAGCAGGCGTGTCACTGGTGTCGGTAGTGGTTCGTATTCTTCGAAGATGATATCGCGGATGCAACCGACGGATAGCAGGCGTTCGGCACCGACGAAGGCGGGGTGTTCGTGCCCCTCGATATCAATTTTGAGCACGCCGATCTTATCTAAGGGGTCGGGGAAGGCTTCGTCGAGAGTGGTGACTGGGACGTCGATATTTTCGACTTGGCTCGCGTCTTCAAAATGGCTCGCACTGAGCGAGGCGCTTCCTGTGTTGTGACCGAAATCAGTTGGGATGTTCAGGGCGGCCGTCCCAGATTGGTCGGAGATCGCCTTGGCGCGTAGTTCGATATTGGTGATGCCGTTGTTCTTTTTCCAATTCGCGATGGTTCCCCCCAGGCCTGCATTGAGTTTTGGGTGGGGTTCGAAGGCGATCACTTTACCTGCATTTCCCGCAGCCAAGGCCATCGCCCCGACCGTCATGCCGATATTTGCGCCGATGTCGAGAGCCGTCTCGCCCTCGTCGCAAAGGCGGAAGATCGCCTCCGGCACGATTAGGTCGTAGACCCCGATCTTGGTGATGGCCTGGCCGATGGTCTCGCGGGCATCGACCTCCAGCGGGAGGCCCCACGGTAGTTCGACCGTGCCGGTCTGACCCTGCCAGCGGCTATTCCATTGCAGGCGTTTGAAAATCTGTGACGGGCGGAAGATGAATTCCGGTTTGAGGAATGCTGATTTGAGAGAGCTTAGGCGGTTCATTTTTCTCAGCGGTCACCAGAGCTTAGCTCGACGATGGTCTGCCAGCGGATGGTGCTGTAGGGCTCGCAGAATCCTCGCTTAAATTCATCCGGCTGCTGGGCTAGTCCCGGGGCGGGTGCTAGGCAGGTGCTGGTGATGAGGGGGGCGATGAAGATTCGCTGGGCATTCATAGGTGATTCTCGCCCAATGTAGGACTGGCGGGGTCGCTGACAAGGCTGGTTTCCTTGTTTTCATCCCCCCTCAGGCGTGCTATTGCTAAGGGAATGTCAGAACCGAAGCCAGAACAGGGGGACGAGGCTCTACGGTCCGCTTACAAGGCGACCCGCAAGAGCTTGATCGAGCGATTACACAATTGGGAGGATCAGAAGAGCTGGGACGAGTTTTACCAGACCTACTGGCGCTTGATCTATAGTGTCGCCCTCAAAGCCGGGCTGCGCTCCGAGGAAGCCTTCGACGCCGTGCAGGAGACCATCATCTGCATCGCCAAGCAGCAGAAGGAGGGCAAATACGATCCGAAACAGGGATCGTTCAAGGCGTGGTTGATGAACATGACCCGCTGGCGCATCACCGACCAGTTCCGCAAGCGTAAGAAAGACACCGCGATGTCAGCGAGTGTCCAGGGCGATGACCCGAGCCGGCGTACGGCGACACTCGAGCGATTCGAGGATCCGGACGGCAACCAATTGGAGAAAGTGTGGGACGCCGAGTGGGCGAAGAATCTGACCGACCGCGCGATCGACAAGGTGAAGGCGAAGGTGTCGCCGAAGCAGTTTCAGATTTTCGATTGTTACGTGGTGAAGAGCTGGGCGGCTGGGAAGGTGGTGAAGGAGTTGGACGTGAGCATCGCGCAAGTCTATCTCGCGAAGCACCGTGTCGGCGGACTGCTTAGAAAGGAGATTCAGGGGCTTGAAAACCAGCTCCTCTGACAATTTTCGGGTTGCCCCGCTGATCCCGGATCACGAGATGCTGCGGCTGATCGGGAAGGGGAGTTACGGGGAGGTATGGCTAGCACGCAGCGTCACTGGGGCGATGCGCGCGGTCAAGGTGGTGCAGCGTTCTGATTTCCAGTTCGACAAAACCTTCGAGCGCGAGTTCGAGGGGATCCGCAAGTTCGAGCCGATCTCGCGCAGCCACCCCGGGCTGGTGGATGTGTTGCACGTCGGGCGGAACCTTGACTTGGGGTTCTACTATTGCGTGATGGAGTTGGGGGACGACCAGGTGCGTGGGACTGAGATCATCCCGGAACTCTATGTCGCCCGCACGCTTTCGTCGGATATTAACCAACGTGAGGATGGTCGCCTCAAAGTCGATGAGTGCGTCGAGGCTGGTGCCAATCTCGCGGGCGGCTTGGACTACCTGCACCAGCGAGGCCTGACCCACCGCGACGTGAAGCCGTCGAACGTGATCTTTGTCGATGGGGTTGCCAAATTGGCCGACATCGGGCTGGTGGCGACATCAGGGCAGCGCACCTTTGTCGGCACTGAGGGATTTGTCCCACCGGAGGGGCCGGGGGCTCCTTCTGCGGACATTTACAGCCTGGGAATGGTGCTCTATGAAGTCAGCACCGGGAATGATCGGCTGGAGTTTCCTGAATTGCCCAACCGCCTCCCACCCGAGTCCGAGAGGCCGAAGTGGCGTGCCTTGAACGCGGTGGTCTGCAAGGCGTGCTCGCAGAAACCGAAGGATCGCTTCGCGCGGGCGGGTGATTTTGCGCAGGCTCTAAGGCGAATCAAATCCGGCAAGGTGAGACGCAAAACGCTGAGGGGAAAGGTGCTGCGGATGATGCTCTGGTCGGGCTTGCTGGCGAGCTTGATCATGCTTTCGCGCCATCGGGAATTCCTCGAGGCGGTCGGTAGGGAGTATGACACACTGGTGGAGCGTCAGGACAGGGGGGCTGGATCGGGCATCGCGGTTGTGCCGCCGGGCGGGAGCGGTTCCATCAGTGGTGGCGATCAGCCGCCTGTTAACCCATTGCCGGTCATTCCTCCGGTGCCAAAACCCGAGACCGGTGATGTGAAAATCGTGAGTGATCCGGGGGTAGAGGTGTGGACGGTTGATGGAAAATTGATCGATGTGATCAATGCCTCCGGGGTGAAAATTTTTGAAAACCTCCCGATCGGAGAAGTGCGCTACGTGCTCAAGCGGAAGGGGTACACGTCGAGGAGCGTGACCGGCACCGTGCGTTCCGACGCCGTGGAGGGCATCCCTGGGCGCCTTGAGGTCTTTCGGCCGCCGGTCGATGGCAAACCGTGGACGAACCGCTCCGGGCTCGAGTTCGCATGGGTGGACAACTGGCACGTGGCGCGGTTGCCGGTGACTGCGGGGTTGTTTGAGGAGTTCAATGCACAGGCCGTTCAAGAGGTCCCGTTTTTTAAAGCCCTCGTGGAGGTGCCTGATCCTGGACTGGCTGGCGAGCTGGACGGGGTTCTGGTATCTCGCGACGGGGCGAAAGCCTTCTGCAACTGGCTGACCCGGACGAGTCGCGAGGTCGGGTATTTGACTGAGCAGCATGACTACGTCGTCAATGAATTTGCAGACGCGCAGGTGGTGGGATCAGGTGTCCCTGCCGGAAGCGAGGGGGCGGACGAGCTGGTGCTTTTGATGATCGCAATTGAGGAGACAGAATACGCGACAGTCAAGTTTGTCTCGACGCCGCCTGGTGCTTCGATCTACGAAGGCGGGGAGATGATTGGCGAAGCAGGTAAGTCACTGCGACTTGAGCCTGGTGAGCGCATCCTCTCCTTCAAGAAACCGGGTTACAAGAGCTACCCGTTGGCAGTGGAATTGTTTGCTGGTGATGAGCTGGAGAAAGACATCGTGCTTGAGGAGAGTGGCGCGGCGGTGTTGGGCAAAGCGTGGACGAATGAACTCGGGATGAAATTCGTCCCGCTGGGGAATGATTTGCTCATCGGGGCGCATGAGGTGCGGGTGAAGGACTACCGCGTGTTCACGGATTCGGGCCGGGGCGAGTGGCAGAACTCAGCGCCGTTCGAGCAAGGAGATGATCACCCGGTAGTGATGGTGACGCTGAAGAGCGCCCGCGTATTTTGTGAGTGGCTGACTAGGCGAGACCTCGAGCAAGAGCTGCTCGAGCCCGGTTACGAATACCGGTTGCCGAAAGATTTGGAGTGGAGTCGGGCGGCTGGCTTGGGGGTAGAAGACGGTCAGACTCCCGCCGCCCGCGACGGGCAGACGAAAGATCTCTTTCCATGGGGGGCGGCCTGGCCGCCGCCTGCTGGAGTGGCGAATCTCGATGAGGAACTCCCCGGCTGGGACGATGGGTTTGAAAAAACGGCACCAGTCGGCAGCTTCAGGCCGAATGCGCTCGGACTCTTCGATCTGGCAGGGAACGTCTGGGAGTGGATCGACGAACCCTATGGCGGCAACCGCAACCTGCGCGACCACGGGGTCGTGCGCGGCGGCTGTTTCAGCAATTCCCGCGAGATCAATCTGCTCGCCTCTTGCCGCAACCCGGTGGGACCCGGGTTCGCCGGGGTCTTGAACGGGTTTCGCGTCGTGATCGCAAAATCAGTCGACACGGGCGACAATTGAAACGAAGGAAATCGCTATGGTAAAGATCGATGTCTAGTCGATGATCAATGCCCCGGCCGCAAGGTCACGTCTGCGGCGATCGCGCCTTCGCCATCCATATCGATGGTGATGATCGAGGCCCAGGTCTTATGGGCTTTGCCGAAGCTGCCCTCACCACTGGCGGCCCATGCCGCGATGTAGTTGCCCGTTTCATCGAAGGGGTATTCAGTTTTCGGAAGCGAGTGCTCTGGGGTCTTGGTTGATCCCGAGACCAGTTGCGCTTCATTCTCCCAATTGCCGAGCGCGTAGTATCCAGAGCCGCCGGAGCAACTGCAGAAAA
>JBLHKE010000294.1:0-8988 GCA_047619485.1 Verrucomicrobiales bacterium
CTGCTCCCTTGGCGCTTGTGAGGGGTAAGAGAAGATGCAGGAACGAGAATTGTTTTCGCTCCATCGGGTCGACCAGCTTCTCAATCACGACGCGCTCCCACGAGTCGTTGATCAGGTGACGATCTCGGCGCCAATCATGACCAGGCAACCGTTGAGATCGGAGCCCGCCTTCGGCACCTAACTGGCGTCACCACCTATCCGCCGGATAAACTCAAGCCTGAGGGTAACACCAGCTGCAGATTTGCTGATTGAAACGTGAGGCAAATCGGAGGTTCCACTCACTGGGATCAACGACCGGCAGTCGAAGGTCGAGCCATCGAGCCCAAAGGCATATTTCACGAGGTTCTGCAGATCGTAGGGTGCGGCGAGCGGTGCCGCGTCGACGTCGTCAAGAAGCGCTGCGGCGGCTCAGTCGCCGAACGATTGTGGTCGGGTCAGGCGCAGGCGGGCAGCATGGGCAAAAACTTGGCCACCGGCGACTGTGAAGTGGCCACCGATGTATAGGTTTTCGCCCGAAGAGTCGACTGCCAAAGCGTAGAGATGCCGGTCGACTCCAGCGACGACTCCCATGCTGACCCAGTCCGCATCGCTGAACGTCGGGTCGATTTGGATCGGCTAGGTGGCCTCGTAATCTTCGCTGACGATCTGAATTCCTCCAGTGGAACCGAGGTCAAGCTGCGCCTCCAATAGTACGCCGTTCGCAGCGGTGACCAAAAATTGGCCGTAGGCGATCTCGCGCCCTCAACACCGAACTCCACGACGAGACGACCCGCACCTCCCGGGCGTTCAGTGACGAGAAAATCTTGGCGAATTCCATCGGTGTTGGTCGAGTATTCTTCGATCAAGCCCGGTCGGGTGGAAGTGGTTGCGCGACGCAGACCGGCGCTGACAACACCGTGGTGAGCCAGTTGTTTCAAGACGCCCCATTGCCGCCCGATCCGCATGGCAGACACACGAAATCGTTCTTGCGGCGAACCAGCAGGCTGAATTGGCATGCATGTCGGTGCGTGGTGCTTGCCTGAGATCCGGCTTCGTGCTCGAACGCACTATGATTGGGGATAAGGTCTCAGATCGAGAAGTATCTCGGACAGATAGGATCTGGGCACGTTGCCGAAGGAGTTACATCAATGGAGGAAGCGAATTCTTCAATGTGTTGACTGACCTTCATCCACGTGAGGATCAGGGCGACACGATGTGCTTGAGAGTGTCGCTGTATTCGTGCTGGTTCTCGGCCCACCACTGCTTGGCTGCGGAGGCAGAATCGAAGGTCCGGTTGAATAGCCGCTCGAGCCCTTTATTGGTGGTTTCGACGACAGCCTCTGCTGGATCTAGCAAACCCAAGATGAGCAGTTCGATGGCAGGTTTCGATTCCTGGCGGGAGAGCTCGATGACCGTTAGCTCACGGACCGGTTCGTGCGGCGATGCTAGGTTGTTCTCGTAAATCTCCATCCGGGTCTCGCTAGGGAGTTCGCGAGCCGCTTCGGCGGCGAGGATCGCGATTTCCACTGAGCTGTGGCTGGTTGCGCCGCTAAGAATATCGATGGCGTCTTCGCCGCGCAGAACCGATGCGGAATCGATCGCTTGGGCGTTTAGTTCCAGCGTTTTCGAGCGGAGCGCACGGCGCAGCAGCGGTGCGAGAGACTCCGGACCACCGGTCTGTTTCTCGCTGATGATCTCGATGCGATCTATATCGCCGTTGGCTTCGAGGTATTTATTCTCCCACGGATCATTGGTCGTGCTCTCCGGCTGCGGCCAATGTCCAATCGAATAGGGCTCAGGGCGCAGGGCGACTAGCTCCGGCTGCGTCACAACAGTGCCCTGTCTTCCTTCTAGCTCAGCCGGCGGTTCCTCTTTGCCACCGGAGCAAGAAGAGACTGCCAGCGCGATTCCGCAGGCGGCTGCAAAGCACCGCCCACCACTACGGGCCGACATTGGAGAGGTCACGGAGAATCACGCCGTTGCCGTTGCCGGAGAAGGACACTTTGAGGACGACTTGTTCGGCGACGCCGCTGACGGCGTTGCTATAGCCACCGGAGCCACCGGCCGCGTTGAAGGGATCGATGATATTCAAAAGCGAGATGGTGCGGAACACCGTTGGACTCTCTTCGAACTGGTCACCCTGGCGGATATTCGTTTGGAAGAGTCCAGTAAGGGAATCGAGGCCAGTCGCGAGGAGGCGGCTGTTTTTGTTGAGGGCATCACCACTTCCTGGGACGAGTCTGAGCGTCGCGGCGAAGCCGTCCTCGTCATAACTGAAAGTGTTGATGGCGCGGACGACGGCTGCGTCGGTGTTCGGTGCGAGCTGACCCTCGTGGGCGAACCAGCGCAGGAACCCTTCGCTGCTGGACCAGATGCCGCAATCGTTGCTCGAGTTGATCCCGAGTGCGGAGTCGTGGGCGAGGTAGGCGCGGAACCAGACTTCGCCGTCGTCGGTGGCGACAATGTCTTCGAAGCGGCTGAAGCAGACGCCCTCAGGGAAGCCAGGAGCCTGGTGGCTCTCGCGTGCGATGAAGTTGTTGACCCGGGCTGTATCGATCAGCCAGATGCCGGTGTCGTTTGCTGAGTTCACAGCACCACCGATTACCAGGCTTGCGTGGATGGCGATGTTCTCGCCGTTAGGACTGGTCGATTCGCCCAAGAACGTACGGTATCTGCCGGTGTCACGACGGGTGATCTTATCGAGCGTGGAGGTGGCTTTCTTCCACTGGCTGTTAGCATCGGAGCTCGGCTCAGGACCGCTGGCGATGTCGCCCTTGCGGAGAAGGAGCTCTGGGGAATTCGTGCTAACGACGTCGGCGAAAACAGCCTGGTTGTTGGTCGAGATAACGCCAGGTCCCAAGAGCCGCGAGGTGAACACGTATGCCTGGTTGCTCCCGCCGGTCACGGCACGTTGCGAAATGTTTCCGTAGGTCAGGCTAGGGATGGCATCGACGCTTTGGCTTTCCCGAACCATGAGGTCGCTGCCGGCTGCTGCGTCAGCGTCGAAGAACCAGATACCTGTGTCATTGGAGGTGGTGGCCGTGCTGGCACCGCCGGTGACAAGTCGTGCCGGGTAAATGACGTAATTGGTGCTGGCCGATTGCGAAACCGCAGGCTCAAAGAACTGACGGATAGTGGCACCCATGCCGTCTGCGGCGGCATCTCCTTCATAGGCGACGAGGGAGTTGGATGAGGCGTCAAACTCAGCGAGCAGCGCAACGTCGTTGGCTGCGGTGACTCCACCACCGTTCACTTTTGTGGTGAAAGCGGATTCGCCACTCGGCATGATGCGGAAGTCGCTGAACGTGTTCATTGCTGCCGTGCCGACGAGGACATCAGCGGTGATCGCCCGGTTGAGCAGCGGTCCGCTGCCATTGGACCAGATGCCACGTTTCTTGGTAACAGTCGAAGCCTCGAAGGTGACGGCACCGTCATCGTTGATACAAATGCCACTGAAGATGCGGAAAATCTCGGAGTCCGGAGCGGCGTCGCCGTCACGCGCGACAAAATTCGGTATGAGCACCTTGTTGAGATCGCGGATCTCGGTGACGATGACCCGGAAGCGGATCTCTGAGATGTTGCCGCCGCTGTCGGTAGCAGTGTAGGTGATGATCGTCACACCTGGAGAGAACGACGCCCCCGAGCTGTGGGTGGAAACGACGGTCGGTGGGGTGACGGTATCGTCATCGATGACGGTCGGCTCGGTCCAGAAGACTGCGACTGACCCGGACCCGGCGACGATGTTGCGCAGCTCATCTTGGGGCGGGTCGCAGAACACTGGAGGGTTATCGCCAAGAACGTAGATTCCCTCGACACTCCCGAATCCAGAGGTGGTCGTGAGGATGCCGATGACAAGGTTGTCGTTGTCGTTGATGGCACGTCCGGCGCCAGCAACACCAGCGGCTGACAGATTGGGGGAGTTGAGTTCGAACGAGATGATGTTGCCGCAGATGTCATCTTCGAAATCGCCTTCCCGCGCGATGAGCTCATCAGGGGTGGGTGGTGTCATCGACCCGGTAGTCCGCCACAAGCCAGAGTTGTTGGCGTTGTTGGTCGCCCCACCGTTGTCCAGAGTCGAGGTGAAGAGGAATTGGCCAGCGTGGTTCATCGCCGGGCGGCTGAGGGCGTTGTAGGTGCTGTCGGTGCCCGCCGCAGCGGTGCCTTCCTTAGCGATGGCGACGAACGCGCTGGTCGCGGCTGCTGAGTAGATCGCGTCATCAACTGGTGTGACTAGAGAAAACAAGCCGGTCGCGCCAGAATTGCCGATGTAGATATTAGCGAATCGACGGAAAGTGCTGCCGCCCTCTGGGGTGATACTACCTTCACGAGCTAGCTGGCGGAAGACGCCGCCAGCGTTGGTGACGATTGCCTCGTTGTTGGCGGAGGTGACGCCGCCGATGTTGAAACGCAGGCCAACCCGGACGATGATCTCGGACGAATTGTTGACTGAGTAGGCGGTGAATTTGGAGATGAGTGCACTTGTAGGGGCGCCGCCGGCGTTCGGGAGTGGGGTGTCCTCCTGGAGGAGCGCCGTGGTGGTTCCGCTGTCGCGAATAAACAGGACTTCGTTGCGGCGGGAAGGAACATTGTAGATGTTAGCAGAGAAGATCAATTTACCATCTGCACTGACCATCGGGTCGGCGGTGAAATCACCGTAAGTTGAAGTAGATAGCGGTCCGCTGGCACCTATTGGAAGAACCGGTGTGACGTCACCTTCGCGGTGGATGAGGGTCAGGGTTCCTCCGATGTATCCGTAGAGAGCGTTGTTATTGAAGATGGTGGTTGTGCCACCAGTGATGATCGTTTTGAAGTAGACCTCGCCGCTGGCGACGTCCGATTGCGTGGGGATGTCGACGAACGAGAAAACTCCATCAGTTCCAGGAGCCGCATCCCCCTCGCGGGCGACAAGGCTAAGGATACTTGAGCCGCCAGGGCGGTACCAGATTCCGAAGTCGTTGACCGAACTGACACTACCTCCCTGGAGTTTCGCGCGGAAAACCATGTCGCCATCGTCATTGATCTGAAAGGTCGAAGAGTTGATCAGATCGGTAAACGTGGCGCCCGGCGCACCAGGGGCAGCCGACGCCTCGCGCGCAACGAGATTCACTCCAGAAGTAAGGTTCGCATCGTCCTGCCACACTCCGAGATTGTTGCCAGAGTTGACACCGGATCCCGGATTGAGATTACCCCGAAAGCCGAGTTCATCGCTGTTGTTGATGATGGCGGAAGAGAAGCTATTGAACGTCCCTGTGGTTCCCGCGGCGGCGTCGTCTTCAAGCCGAACGAGTTTGAAAAGCTCCCTCGCGGGTAGTGACTGTAGACTGGTCAGCGCGATGAGTGCCGCGCATAATAACAATTTTGAGTTGGTTTTCATGAGTGTTTTTTGAGATCCGTAACTTACTAAATCGCTCTGGGTTAACCCCGCCTTAATGTCAATTCGGAAGCATGCACCTAAGCGAATGATTGAATGTGAATTCGCAGAAACTGGCAAGGTTTAGTTTTCAATTCATCACCGACCAGTGACGCTGACGCGGTAGTGTTTTCTCAGGCTCATCGGAGCCGGATCAACCACACGGACTGACTGGACACCGGAAAGTGTGGAAATTATAGCATGTGGAGTGTTGACGGTAATCCAAGAGCCAGGGAGGAGAGTTGTGGACGACTCGACGACGTAGTTGAGTTCCGCCCAGCGGGTGATCGGACGACTGAAAGTGATCGCGATGTGATCTGAGCCGGAGCCTCCTAGCTCGATCGAGATCTGCGGCATTGTGACTTCGATATTCCCGGATCTCGGATTGATCGCGAAGGCGTATTCGAAAAAGTTCGTCTGCGAATCGTAATCTGGATCGGCATCCGGCCCGCTGATCAAAGGATCGAGGATTTCAGATGGAGTGAAATGCTCGGTCTGCCACTGGGAAAACGACTGGGTGATCGCCACGGTGTCGAGCCACGCGGCGTTCAGTCCAGCAGGAGAGCCGAAGGATCGCTCGAAGCTCCAAGTGAGCAAGTGGAGGCCTGGCTCGAGGGTGTAGTTCTTCTTTTCCCAAGCGGTCATTCCGCTGATCGAATCCACCTCATCTCCATCGATAGAAAAACGCAGATAATCGAGCTCGAAACCGGCGGAGATCAACCAGCGGAAGGTGAGAGTGCTGTTTCCTGGGACAACGGCCTCGAGGATTGTCAAATCGCCTTGCCCGATGTCGTTCCCGTCTGCCATCGCGGCGTCCTCGGTATCGAAAGTGAAGGTGGTCTGGCCAAGCCATGACGATCCGGTGGAGCCGGTCAGCCAGTCGATACCCGGCTGGTCGAGCGCGGCAGACAGCGAGATCCCAAACAGGGCGTCGATGGAGGTGTCCGCATCCAGCGGCGGGAGGTCGACCGGGGTCGCCTGGGGGAGCGAAAAATCGGTCCAACCATCGAACTCGTAACCGAGCGCCGGCGTCGCGGTTAGCGTTACGATGTCGCCCGCGTCGTAGAGCACTTTGAACGGCGAGGCCGAGACGTCGCCGCTGCCGCTGACAATGCCCGTGGAAAGCACGTACTTCGCAGAGGTGTCGTCGTCTGGATCGGTTCCCTGATCCTGTTCGCGCGCGTTGTTGTTGTTGTCGGAATCAGGATCGTCGCTGGCGTCGTAGCTGGCAATCGAAGCAAAGTGGAGCACCTCCCAGGAATCTTCGAGTCCGTCGCTGTCCATGTCTTCATCATCGAGGATGTTGATGATCGCTAGCGGATTCCCATGCACGACGTGCGACGGTGATGTCGGTTGCAAGGTGAGTTCGATCGATTCCTGCCCTTCGACATCAGCATCGTCGCTGATCGGGATCGAGATCTGCCGCATGGTCTCACCGATAGAGAATGGCACGATGCCAGAGGTATCGGTGAAATCTCCCGGTGCGTTCGCGCTACCCCCAGTGATACTCCACTGCACGCTAGCGGCAGTGTCGGTCGGGCCGATCCGAGTGATGTTGAAAGTTGCGGTGGTCCCGGTCTCAGGAATCGCGAGTAGGTTGGTCTCCCATTCGAACCCGAAATCGAGGCCGCTGGGCGAGGTGATGATCCTTGAGGGCACACCGGGCGCCTGCTCATCTAGCCTTCCGCCGACCGCGACAAAGGCGCCTGCGCCGTAGGTGAGACCGAAGCTCGATTCAACGATCCCGGAAGTCTGAGCATCCCAGTTGAGGCCCTCATCAGAGGCGAGTATGACGCCGTCTTCTCCCACGGCGATGAACCTGCCATCCCCATATTGGATGTCCCGTAGAGGTGCGGCACTACCGGTAAGATGTTGTGTCCATGTGATCCCATCGCTTGATCTGAATGCGCTGTTGCTCTGTCCGACGATGATGAAGCGGCCGTCACCATAGGTCACCCCATTGAGAAAAGCCGAGGTGCCCGCGCTGGCGGCGACCCACGTCGACCCGTCGATGGAATGCATGATCGTGCCGGAGACACCGACGGCGACAAATTTCCCTCCGCCGAAGGTGACGCTCTGTAAGAAAAAGAGCAGCGGAACCGTGGATGCCTCGCTCCACATGATCCCATCGCTGGAGTGGATCACTTTGCCACTAGCGCCTACGGCGACATAGGTGCCATTGCCGTAGGCGACGCCAGAGAGCTGTTTGTTGGCGACGCCGACAGGCGTCGTCTGGGTGGTCCAGGTAATTCCGTCCGGGGAGGTTAAGATGGAGCCTGATTCACCGGCCGCGACCCACAGCGTCGGTGCGGAGGCGACACTGCGCAGGCTATTGGTTGTGCCGGAACTCGCGGCTGTCCAAGTGACTCCATCCGTCGAGGTGATGATGATCCCATCATCTGCGACGCACACGAAACGAATCCCATCGTAGGCAACTCCGCGCAGAGCCTTGTTGGTTCCAGTGGTCTGGCCGATCCACGAACTCTGGGCACAGGCAACCCCCACCAAAAGGGCTGAAAAAACCGCTAGTGTGAGCATTTTTGCCGCCATTGCTCCTGCGCCGCTGGAGTTGCTTCTTAGAGAAATGTGGGGTGATATTTTCAATTCGAAAGGCTACCTAATCGAGGTCTTATGATCACTTGGGAGAGGGCAGGCAAGAACGAAATCAAAAACGTGAATGTGAATGCGTTTGTTGCCGTTGCAGACTAGCGAGCCGATTGTGGTTCCCTGAGATGATCAAGGAACTCGGTTGCGAACTTTATAATCGCGCAATGGCGGATCGGCTTCTCGCTAGCAGCAGCGATTACGTCTCTGGCAGTGATCGGCGTAGTTTCACTGCTAGAGGTGAAATCCCCATCTCAAGTCTTGGTAATCACCCGCGCGACCCCGCCGCCTACCAGCGAACCGGTGGTGAGCCTGCCATTTGCAGACGCGCGGTCCTCGACGGCGAAAGTCGGGTCGCCGCTGAGCGTGACGTCACCGGTGACGCCCGTCGCCGCAGCATCGATGCTGAGTATGCCGTTGCTAGTTGACGTGCCAATGCCCGCGACCGTGCCGCCATCCATCTGCGTGATGTTGCGCGACAACGAAATGCTGCCCGAGAGCTCCAGCATCGTAGCGCTATTCACTGTCGTCACCAGTCTTGCTCAGCCCACCGACCGCAGTCAGCCCGTTGTTGATGGTAGCAGTGCTACCAGCGCCAACCTCGATGCTGTTGCCTGCCGCCAGGTTTAGGCTACCACGGGTGAAAGTGTAGTCGTCCGCAAAGCTGAGACTGAGCGCCTGCTCGCTGAAAGTCAGCGAGATCGATCCACCCAGCGCGGCGGGAAATGTAAGGTCGTCCGCCGGGGTGGATTCGGTACCACTGTCCTAATTGTTTGCCGTCGACCAGAGCGAATCGGCATCCGAGTTGTCCCAGACCACCGTGGCGGCGGGCACCATGGATACACCAAGTACAAAAGAACAAATGAAATAGAGGGCACCTCCGGAAACCTGCTGTGGAAATGGGGCGCAGAGAAAATTCCCGCTGGCGAGGCGATAAACGCTAAGCTATCTGGTGATAGTGGGCGCTTTAGCAACGAAGACAGCGGGGATTTTAT
>JBLHKE010000295.1:0-8953 GCA_047619485.1 Verrucomicrobiales bacterium
ATCGCGGCGCGTGGCATCGAGCCCGAAATCCGCACAGGTATCGATCAATATCGCTTCGAGTGCCCTCAGGTAGAGATGGAGGTCTCGGCCGTAGTCCTTGAGATCTAAAATTAGGTATCCGACCAGTTGTCCTGGTCCATGGTAGGTCGCTTGACCACCGCGACTAATCTCAACGACCGGGTGGGGGAGGTCCTCGGGATCACGCAGGCTGCTCTGGTCGCGAGTCCGGCCGATCGTGTAGACCGGTTCGTGTTCGAGCAGTAGGGCTGTGTCGGTGATTTCTCCGCTGCGCCGTTTTTCGACCATCTCAAATTGCAACTGGAGCGCCGCATCGTATTCGAGTCGTCCGGGTCTTTCGATCTGTATCATTTTTGAGAACGCAGGTGCAAAATGTTAAATCCTAATTCTTGTAAGTTCAGCGTGGCAACGTCTATTGGGCGATGCAAAAACCGACACTGCTTGTATTAGCCGCTGGAATGGGGAGTCGCTACGGCGGCCTCAAACAATTAGACGCGATGGGGCCAAATGGCGAGGCCGTGATCGACTACTCTGTCTTCGATTCGGTGCGGGCGGGCTTCGGTAAGGTGGTTTTTATCATCCGTAAAGATTTCGAGGACCAGTTCAAGAAACACATCGGTTCCCGATTCGAGGGCGTGGTCGATGTCGCCTATGCCTACCAGCAAATCGATTCGCTGCCTGAAGGTTTCGGCGTTCCTGAAGGACGAGAGAAGCCATGGGGCACTGGGCACGCGATTCTCAGCGCTAGAGAGGTGACCACCGAACCTTTCGCGGCTATCAATGCAGACGATTTTTACGGGCGTGATGCGTTCGAAAAATTGGCGGATTTCCTCAAGGAGGCGGCAGAGGAGGAGGACACGCAGCACTACTCAATGGTCGGTTTCAAGTTGAAGAACACACTGTCGGATTTTGGTAGTGTCTCGCGTGGTATCTGCGAATCTGACGAGGCTGGCATGCTCCAATCAGTCACCGAGATGATTGGCATCGAGAAAGTAGCTGATGGCGCCGAACACAAAAATGACGATGGCTCCGTGACCAAACTGACAGGGGAGGAAGTTGTTTCGATGAACATGTGGGGGTTCACACCGGGTCTGTTCCCACGTCTCGAGGAGAAATTTGTCGCGTTCTTGAAGGAGCGGGGAAGTGAGATGAAATCCGAATTCTATATCCCGAGCGTCGTCGACGAACTCATCCGGGAAGGCGAAGCAGACACCAGGTTGATCGAGACTGAGAGCACCTGGTTCGGTGTCACCTACCAGGAGGACAAACCACATGTGATCGGTTCGATCCAGTCGCTGATCGACGCGGGCGAATACCCCGAAAAGCTCTGGCCGTAGCGGTGCCTGCGAATTTTTTGACAATCGGGGATTCGTGGCGACGATAGCGACATGACCTACATCATTGGCGAGACCGCCACCTACGAAGACAAGACCAAAGAACTGTGCGAGGCGATTCTCGAGGATCCGAAGCTCAAGGCCGCGTTCACCGACATCGAGTCGTTTCTTGAAAACGAGACTGCCAAGGAGGCATTCTCGTCGATGCAGGAAAAGGGGCAAGCGCTCCAGGCGAAGCAGCAGGCTGGTATCGAACTGACCGCCGGTGAGGTCGAAGAATTCAACAAGATCCGTGAAGGTGTCGAGGGCAACAAGGAGGCTAGCGCTTTCATGGAAGCTCAGGAATTGATGCACCAGGTGCAGACATCGGTGAACAGCTGGATCGGCATGACCATGGAACTCGGGCGCGTCCCCACCGAAGAAGACTTTAAAGCCAGCGGGGAGTCCTGCGGCACTGGCTGAGGCTGCCACTAGGGAACCGGTCGGTTCCCCAAACTCTAACAACACGATCGAAGCCTAACTGATGGATGTAGGGCGCCCTCCAACTCCGTTTGAGCAACGGGTGTTCGACACCATCTGCCGCATCCCGCGTGGCAAGGTGACGACCTATGGCTTGCTGGCCAAGGAACTCGACTGTGGTTCAGCCCAAGCCGTCGGGCAGGCGCTAAAGCGCAACCCGTTCGCGCCGGAAGTCCCGTGCCATCGAGTGATTGCGTCGGACTTGAAGACCGGAGGTTTCTCCGGTCAGCGGAAGGGCGCAACAATCCTCAAGAAACTTCGCCTGCTCAGGGAAGAGGGGGTGGCGTTTCAGGATGGTAGGCTTGCCGACGAATCGGTGGTGTGGGATTTCAACATGGGATAGAATCTGATATCTCTATTTTCCCCCGACTTTGTTAATGGCATCGATGTAGCTATTCTGGGTGATCGGGCCGTTCATCAGAATCGGCTCCTTTGACGGATCACCGGAGATGAAGAGGTTGACCGGGATGTTGGGTTTCTTGATTTCCTTGATCAGAAATTCGCCTATCACCCAATTGCCCCGATCGGTGTAGTCGGCCAGAACCATCATGGCGTCGTTGGCTTTGAAGGCTGCTTTTACTTTGTCTGATCCTGGGTCTGCGAACGCAACTCGTTCGTTATTTTTGCAGACCAGTCACCAGTCGGCGGTGAAATCGATAAAGACCGAGCGCCCATTGTTGCGCGCCTCGACGATTTTTCTCGGATCGTAGCCTTGCCAGGCAATCCCGTATTTGTCCTCGACAGCGCCGAACTCTTTGGAGTCGACTTTCATGCTCGTGGCGCTAAACGCCAACCAGGCAGCTCCCCCAGCTAGGGCGATGGCAGCGAATCGGGCAGAAAATTTAGTTCCGGCAGGCTTGAACGGAGTGCCAAATCGGCCATAAATCCACAATCCCATGGCTAGTGTGACAAGTCCGAAGAGTAGGTAGCTGACTGCTCCTAGCCCCGTCACTTTTCCAAAAACGCCGATGAGCCAGATGACTGTCGCATACAGTGGGAATGCCATGAATTGTTTGAACGTTTCCATCCACGGGCCAGGTTTAGGGAGTTTCTGGATCAGCGCGGGGAAGAAGGAAAGTATCACATATGGCAAAGCAAGCCCGATGGCGAGGGCGGTGAAGATGGAGTAGGTTTCAAGGGCAGAACCGGTCAGCGCGAACCCGATCGCCGGCCCCATGAATGGTCCAGTGCAAGGTGTCGCGACCAGCACGGCGAGGACACCTGAGAAGAAGGAGCCCGAGTAACCGTGTTTGTGCTGAAGGTCGGAGCCGGCACTGGTAAGCGATGTCCCAATCTCGAAGAGCCCTGAGAGGTTCAACCCAAATGCGAATAGCACGAGGATCATCACGGCGAGGAAGATCGGATCCTGGAGTTGAAAGCCCCAGCCGACTTCTTCACCGAATTTTTTGAGGAGCAGGAGCACGGTGACCAGTGCCCAGAGGGAGAGGATGACGCCGCTGGCGAAAACTAGGCCGTGTTTGCGAATCTTCTCTTTCTCTTCGCCAGCTTGGCTGACAAAGCCCATGATTTTGATTCCGAGAACCGGGAAAACGCAGGGCATGAGATTGAGGATGATGCCGCCCACAAAGGCAAATAGGATCATCAGTAGGATCGGGCGGCGCTCCTGTTTAAACCAGGAGGCAATCTCCTTGTTGGCGGCGCGGATTTCTTTTTTGTCCTTTTCCGTCAGATCGTCGAGTGAGAGGCCCGCTGGCTTCTCCTCAGCAGCGGGAAGCGTCATTGGAGCGTCGGTGGAAGGTTGCTTTGCCTGGTCGGTGGCTTCGGAATTGACGGTGATAAACACGGACTTTTGTGCACTGTCTCCAAATCCAGTTTCAGAAACAAGTCTTCCTGAGAACACTCCCGCGAGGTCACCTCCACTTTTATCGATGGTAATTTTGAGAGTGTCGCCGTCAACTTCGAACGCTTGCGCCGCTTTGCCGTCGGCGACGACATCGCGCTTGCTGGGGTAAAGGTAGAGGCCGTCGTTGGGAACTGTCACACCAGCGGGGATGGCAGCTAGCAGGACGACCTTATTGCCTTCCAGTATCGCTTTTGCTGGCCAATTCGGCAGACGGAGCTGGCTATCGTCGAGCATTCCGCTGATGGCGGGGGCTTCCGCGGAAGGTTTTGGCGCTTCTACCTCTACTGGCAGCTTAAACGTAAGTTTCCGATCGTTTGGCGGCTCGCACGACGTCGCATCGCAAACCAGAAGTTTGAGGGTCGCCTTTATTTCGACCGTGGTGCCGGGTTCGAGGTCGGCCGGCGGGGTGATTTGCGACACATGATAGACCGTTCCAGAGAACACGTGGCTGGGAGAATCTTGAGTAACCTCGTAGTGAGGGGAGGGGAACAGCAATTCCCCAGCAACAAATCCCTCAGGTAGCTCCCACTCGATCGAGGTCGGAATTCCAACATCGTTGCCGACATTTTTCCAGTAAGTGTGCCAGCCGGGAGCGATCTCCAGCCTTACACCAGCAAAAAACGGCACTCCTGGCTGAATGCTCTGGACGTCTGTTACGCTGGTTTCTGTAGCTTTACTCGGAGCACCGAAGCCGAATTGTGCGTTGGTTGTTGTCGTCAGAACCGCAATTAGGAGTGCTGCGCCGAGGTAGAATGAATTTAATGGGGAGTTTGCCATGAGAGCTAGATTTTACGATTCGAGTTGGGAGTGAGAACCATCACAGAGCGGCTTATTCCCAAAACGCTTGCAATTGCACAATGGGACGATGGTTTTTTCCGTCAGGATCAGTTTCTCCGGGTGCCGTCCGGTTCCCTTTATGGGCTCCGTCGCAGAATGAGGGATGCATTGTCTGGCCGCAAGCGCAACACCAGTGGTCGCCGGCGATGAGTTCGGGGACGCTGGGGAATGGTGTGGAGCGGGAGCCTTGCATGACTAGTGAGGATGCAACGAGATCAGAGCCAGCTCAAGAGCGGAGCTGAAGAAAGCTCATCAAAGGTTTTGTAGAAGGAAATAAGTGATTTAAGTGAATTTTTAATAATTTTCATAATTATATTTGCGTAACATGTATAATTACCATAAGTTGTGCATGTCATCAGGTATCTAGCTCTGACGGCATATAGCAAATAACAATAAAACAAAAACCACAAAAATTGGAAACTACCATGAAGACTACACTTAAGAAAAACGTAAAAGCTGGTTTCAGCTTGGTTGAGATGCTCGTCGTTATCGCTGTGATCGGCATCATCGCCGCCATCGCCGTCCCAACGATCGGCAGCATCACTAAGCAGGCCAACACCAACAAAGCCAAGCGCAACGCACAGAACCTCGCTTCTGTCTTCGCTTCCGCTGTTGCTGCTGGTGCAGAAGCCACTGGTGCAAATGACAAGGCAATCTGCGACTTGCTGATCGCCGGTGTCTACGGTGCTGACTCGTTCGACACCACCCTGTTCAAGGTGCCGAACATGACCGACGACGACCGCGACGACGCAGTTGCATACTTGATCACGGATGACAGCGCCCTCAACTACAGCCAAGGCGTGGACACCGCGACCGATGGCTAATAATGGTCTCTAAGTCTGGGATCAGCTCTAACGAGCTGGCTACCTAGAAAAGAACTCAGTCTCCCCCGTCCCTAACCGGGGCGGGGGAGCTTTCACAAACAGGGACTGACCCCAGCGCAGGAGACTGGGGCGAGGCGAGCAACACATCGAGAACACTTACGCAACAACACGGAACATGAAAACCACGCTTACCAAGAAGCCCAACGCCTTTTCGCTGATCGAACTGCTCACTGTGCTGACGATCATGTCGATCATGGCAGCGCTCGTGATCAACTCGTTCACCAACGCCGCCCAGGACTCGCGGGACGTCGTGTCGCGCCAACAGCAGGCAGTGATCAAGGGGGCGCTCGATAACATGATTTCCCAATACATGGTCTCCGGTGCCAACGGTCGGAGCAAGCCGAAAACGGTTGAAGAGGCACGCCGTTACTACATGTACAACGATTATGCGGCTGCCACCCCAGCCGAAAAGCGCGACAACCTCGAGCGTCTCGCGCTCCTTCAACCTTACCTTGATGATGAGACCTACGACCACTTTGCCACCCGTTCGGTGGCGAATGGTATCCAGAGTGCGGCGATGGTTAAGACCAAGCAGCACGTCGATATGGAGGACTGGGCTCCGACCACCAGTTCAAACCGGAGCACCTACCCGAAGGTGAAATTGAGTGCCGGAAACCCATAGATTTTAAGGAACACACAACCACGCAAAGACCAACCACAAGGACACATGGACAACAGAACAATCGATTCAGAGAAGGCGGGGTTTTCCCTTGTCGAGGTACTAGCGGCGGTCGCCATTATCGGCGTCATCACCTTCCTAGCGCTACCGAACATCATAACCGTCCGTCAGGACGCCGAGCAGAACCTCTCTATCACCCGGGCGGAGGCCTTGAACATGGCGACGGCTGCTTTTATCCAATCACGCGGGCGCTCCAATGCTGAGGCTGCATGGGCGGCGAAGGGCAACGATGTTGGACGCTACGAACTCCTCTCCCCATTCTTGGCTTTCGCCCCGGCGACCTTGGCCAACTACATGCCAAAATTTTACCATGTGAAGATGAAGGCGAACTTTAGCCCGCTCGAAAAGGTCGAACTCTGGTATGATACAGATACTAGCGACGACAATGCCGCGACTGGCACGGGGTGGGAGATCGAATACTAGTCGAAGGATGAGGCTTTACTTCCCGCTGTGCCGATCTTGCGTCGGAAATCGAGGCTTCTCAATGGTCGAGTTGCTGATGACCGTCGCGATCATTGGGATCATATCGGCGATTATGCTCCCCCAATTCACCAAGGTGAAAAAGGGTTCGTCCAAGATCATCGCCAATGAGATGGTTGAGGTGGTCAACCTCGGGCTGAAGAAATTCAATCAGATTGCTTACAAAGTAACCATCGCGAAGGATAATGATGCTGCGACGGATGAAGCCGCGATCCTTGTGCTTCTTCAGACTCGGGATGTGACGATCCCAGGCTCACCGTTTGTCCGCCCGGACTGGCAACCCACCGCGAGTGATTCCACCGAGGACTATCGGATCCATTGGGCTGGACGAACGTTTACGTTGCTCAAACCCGGCATTGAAGGGCACGGGTTGAAGATCGATTTCCAGGCTGCGGATTATAATTAATAGAAATTTGACATTGACTGTGACTTCCACTCGTATCAGGTTAATATTCTTAAATAGTCATGGAAAACGAAAATTACCGGAATACTGAACAATCACCTCTCGGAATTTCATCAGACGCTGCATCGCCTCAACAGGCGGTTCAGCCACCCGGTAATGATCGTCTGACCGCTCCTGCTCAGGTTAGCGCAGAAGAGGCACATCGAGGAGTCGTTCAACTAGAAGATTTGGCGGAGCGGCATGGTCTTATGCCGGTCAAACTGCCGCGCAATTCCTGCTCGGCTGCCTCTGAGAATCTGTTGCGTAAATTGGGGCGCTCAGCGCGAGGTCCTGAGCCTTGGACTCCGGTTGGTACCATGGGGCCGCTGATCGTCCTAGGGCACTACAATCCGGCATTCACGGAGGTTTGGGGAATTCCTGCGTGCCTGACGATTCGCGTGGTTCTAGAGCAAGGTCAGTACAGCAAGATCCGGGAGGATCTGGAAAATCGCTTGGAGTTCAAGCAACTTCCCCCGAGCAACGCGCTGGAGACGCTAGAGCCACCATCGGCCGAACTAGACTACTCCGAAATAATGGAGTGGTTCGCCACCAATTATCCGATGGAGGAGATCGAGGCCGAGAAATTCGGCCGTCTTGTCTCGGAGAATTCGGGTAGCGATATCGAGCGCTACACCGATTACAAGGGGGTTCCACGTCATATTGGGGTCGCCCTTCACTACCTCCGTACGGGGGAGTTTTGTTTCAACCCTGAAGAGACCGGCTCTCAGGACACCTTTCCTGATCAGCTGCTAGAGAAGCACGGGGTCTACCCGATGTTCATGAACCAGGAGAAAGTCTACCTGCTAAGTTCGTCACCAGCGATTTATGCCTTCGAAGACGAGTGGCTCTCGATGGGGCACGACCCGATCGAGGTCATCCCAGTCATGGCGGATCCGGAAGCGATCCTCGCGGCGATCGAGCGCAACCGTGGGAAGGGCGCTCTCGCGCAGGTCGGGGATGTCGATTTCGGCGAGTTGAGCCTCTCCGAGAACGTCAATTTGGTTGAGATCGATCCGATCGAGATGTCCCGGCTCAATCCGCAGAACCCGAACAATACTCCTGAGCAGTTGATCCACTGGATCCTCTACCGTGCAGTCACCAGCCGCGGTAGTGACCTCCACGTCGAGAAATACTTCAATACGGCGCGTTTCCGGGCACGGATCGATGGCAGCCTCAAGGTGATCCATTCCTGTTCGGAGGAGATGCTGCCGCGCTTCATCGCCCTGTTCAAAAACTACTCCAATATGGGGCATGCCCACCAGACGCTGCAGGATGCGCGTTTTGCGATGAGCATCGGTAAGAAGCGCATCGACGTTCGTGTTTCGGCGGTGCCTTGTCGCAAGGAAAATCAGAAGCTAACGATGCGCTTCCTCGACAAGCAGGACGGCATCAAAGAGTTGAGCGAGCTGAATCTCTCGCAGCGCCAGTCGGGTATCATCACGCAGACCATGGGGCGTGACCAGGGGCTTGTCCTGGTAACGGGGCCGACAGGTTCTGGTAAGACCACGACTCTCTACGCCTTCCTCAACAGCATCAACGAGGACTCGCTCAACATCCACACGATCGAGGATCCGATCGAGTATGAGATCGAGGGCATTAACCAGACTCAGACAGACGCTTTCAATGGCATCAACTTCGCCACCGGTCTACGTGCCCTGCTGCGTGCTGACCCCGATGTGATGCTGGTTGGTGAGTCCCGCGACGCCGAGACCGCGATGGCCTCGATCAACGCGGCGCTCACCGGGCACTTGGTCTTAACGACCCTGCACGCCAACGACTCGCTGCGGGCGGTCTCCCGCCTGATTTCGATGGGTGTTGAGCCCTACTTGCTTTCGGACGCGCTGGCGCTTAGCCAGGCGCAACGACTAGTGAAGCGCCTATGCGCATACTGTAAGA
>JBLHKE010000296.1:0-8919 GCA_047619485.1 Verrucomicrobiales bacterium
CGCAGAGAAAATTCCCGCTGGCGAGGCGATAAACGCTAAGCGATCTGGTGATAGTGGGCGCTTTAGCAACGAAGACAGCGGGGATTTTATCAAGCTCCAGCCCGCATGAGGTTTTCGGAGGTGCCCTTAATCTGCGGTTAAAAAATAGATGCCTAATGGCATCACTCCAACATCGACGAGGGACTCTGGAAAGGAGGCCGGATGCTCTGGGGAGTTGAAGTTAAAGTTGGCACTGTCAACCGGCGGTCGTTGCCGAAAGGACGTACTGACGCCTCAGATGCCTTCCGAAAGAGGAATGTTGCCACAGTCTGACACTTCTTCCGACTCCGCGTCAGGGCGTAGCCCGAAAGTAGCATGGAGTTGCACTCCGTGGACAGCTACTCAATCACTCCAAACTCTCTACCGCCCACAGCAAGCAAAACACCCAGTGCCCGAATCAACTATTGCTAGGAGCCCTAACGGCTTCAAAGATCAGAATCTCCCATCAGATCCTCTCTACAATCACGAAATAAATCCACGCTACTCATCGCGGTGAGCTCGTCGATCTCCCCCACAGCTATCAACAGGCTATTGATCTGAAACAAAACCGTTTCCCTCTGGATCCGCGCCTCCAAGTCCCTCAGTTCATTCAAGAACTCCTCACTAATTTCAACATCATGGCGACAATAATAGGACTGCAAAAACTCAATCGCTGCCGAGGTGGTATCATCTTCCACTCCCGCAATCATCTTCCTTGCCTTCACAACAACCCTTTCAATCAGGCCACGCAGCTCTTCGCGACACGTCAACTCGCCTAACAATTCCAGCGCCTCGTTCACCCTCCTGTGAGTCTGGGTTTCTCTCGGCGGTCGATCCACTAACGCCTCAGCGGCATACTCCGCCGCGAGTCGCATAATGGCTAGATTCCTCTTCCTGTCCGCCTCCGGCACCGGCGCTGCTTCCAGCGGAAAAAGCTCGCCACTCTGGTCTGGTGGACGATCAAAATTCACCAGATCGCTGACTACCCACCAAATTTTCCGGATCATTCCGGCCTCCGCGTCCACCCTGCCATAACACCGCGAGTGCCGCAACTTCACGAGAGCGCCCAAAATCTTCTCGAAAACCTCCACCGTCGGCGCCGCACCCAGCCCAGAGCCAGGCCAGCCGATTTCGCACATCATCAACGGAGTCTTCGCCCGCCGAGGATTCGGGGCGTTGATTACCATCTCAAAACTTTTCAACCACTGTTCATATGTCGGCATTTTTGGCACTAGATCTAGAGGACTAGAAAATTCGACAGCCTACAACTCCAATCATCCCAGTTTCCCTGATCTCAATTCTTCATCAAACATCGAAGCGGTGCTCGCAATGCCCGTAGCCGGGGCGTCTCGCCTCCTCGAAGAATCACGCCGAATAATCACGCAACCCCACTAGGCCGTCGCGAATCGCAGGCCAAAGTCATGCAATCAACCCGGCGCCCGAACCGCATCATCCTTGCGAGGTCCAAAGAACATCAGCCCAGCAAGATCCGCGCCGTCGACAGCCTTCGCAGTCCCACGAACTTGCTCGTTGCCCCCTCCCCACGAACTCAGGAAGCCCCTACCTCCCAAAGCGATCCCCTCAGTAAAATAAGCCACCCGACAGCGCAAAACCTGCGCCAGCGTCAACTTGCCGCCGGCCTTCCAAACTGCCTCTATCTCCTTCTGCGTGAATCCACGCCGAGAACGTGTGTTCCCATCCGGCGTCACCCCACCAATCTCCTCCGCGCCAGCACCAAACAACAACTTCCGATAACCCGCACTCACCGATCGCCAGGTCGCCTTCTTGGTGGATCCAGAGCAAGCCCCAATCCCCCGCCGCGCCGACCCATCACCAACGACCGCCGCCGCATAGCTGCACCAGCGGTAGTCCTTCGGGTCATCCACGATCCCAGCACGCACCGGATTGAGATCGATGTAAGCCGCTACCGCCAGAAGCCCACTCAAACCATCCGCCGAATACCCACCAGTCCCCTCGACCAGCACACTCCTAAATCGATCCTCCCAAAGAGTTCCGGACCGCCCGCGAGTCAGGTTGAACCAAGCAGAGAACTTCTGCTTCACCTCCTTCATAAACGAAGACAGATCGAACAATCGATTCCGCACTCGCCCAGCCAATTCTGTCACCAGATGCTCGCAGCTATTCCCCTGCCACATCTTCACATTACCCAGCAGCTGGTGCGTGTATTTCTCCTCAGCAAGCACCCCGAGCCGAGTAATGAAATCCTCCTCCGCCCAACCAGCCAAGGCCGTCTCCTTATCCGGCACCCTCAGTAGTAGATGGAAATGGTTCCCCATCACACACCAGGAAAGACATTCCAGCCCACTAAATTCCAACTGTTTGCGCAAGATCTTTAAAAACCGCTCCTTCTCCACATCCCCAAAAACCAGCTCCCGGTTCACAACACGCGAAACCACATGGTAGCAGTTAGCCTTGGGAGAATCGCCCATAAGGGATGATCGCAATCGTCTCATTTCGATAGTTTATCAGGCCGATTTTCCTTGTCAAGTGTCTGACACTAATATAAACTGATCAGGCCGATTTTCCTTGTCAAGTGTCTGACACTTATATAAACTAAAAGCAGATTCCTAGCACTACAAGCTAGGTGTTGCGATGTGCTGGAGGCATTGCTAGCTTGGTGTGATACATCCACTTCTTCCCCCGTTTCATGAGAATTCTCCAAGCGCTTGCTGCAGCATTATCCATCTGCATAGCCTCACAACAACAGGCGATCGCTGCTCCGTCCGATAACCTGTTGTCCTATTGGACTCTCGACGGCAATACGACCGACTCTGCTGCTGGCGGCAGTTTCAATGACAATGGTTCATGGGTCGGTTCGACGTCCTACCTGACGGCACCGTTCGGGCAGGGGGCAAACTTCAACGGTTCGAGTTACATCTCGATCCCGACCAGCGGGGATCTGGAGCATGCGGGGTCCAGCCTGTCGATTTCGGTCTGGTTCAAAGTCGATAGCTGGACCAAGAGCTGGCAGTGTCTGTTGTCGAAGGGCGAGGGGTCGAACTACCGCATCGCCCGTCGTGGCGGAGATTCCCAGGAGTTGGCATACGCGGGGGGCACCGGCGACATCTCTGGCGGCGCTGTAAACGACAGTCAGTGGCACCACGCGGTCGCGGTTTCGGATAACGGTAACAACATGTTCCTCTACATCGATGGGGTGCAGGCGGCGCTGGGAGGCGCGCCGAGCTTGGCCGATTCTGGCCTGCCCCTCTACCTCGGCGAAAATTCTGGGAGTACAGGTCGGCAGTGGGATGGCGGCATGGATGACCTTGGGATCTTCGATGTGCCGCTGAGCTCGTTTCAAGTGGCGGCGATCCATGAGCTGGGAACCGATACCAACTACCTCTACCCGCTCAGCAAGGTGATCGACATCTTCGATGCGCATGCGGCACAGGCATCGATCGTGATCGACGGCACCACCTGGCAGTACGCTGCCACCGATCCTGGCGGGGCCTCGGGGTTCATCCTGCTTGCTGGCAATGGCAGTGGCGTGGTCTCCAGCCCGGGACCGACGCTTACCAGTTTCAGCGCCAGCCCAATTTTCATAGATACCGGCGAGAGTTCGACGCTCTCGTGGCAGATCGATCCGCCCTTCACCTCGGTTACGATCGACAAGAGTGTCGGCAATGTCACCGCCAGTACTAATGGTTCTGGCGCAGGCAGTGTGGGCGTTTCACCGACGGCGACCACGGTCTACACGCTGACGGCCAGCAATGTCGATGGCAGCACCACCGCGACCACGACCGTCTATTTTGGAATCGATCCGACCGCGCCGAGGATCAACGAGTTCGTGGCGAGAAATGGTGCTGGCGGGCTGGTCGACGAGATTGGCTCTACCGAAGACTGGATCGAACTCTACGCGCCTGGCCTCGCCGATCTGTCGACCTACTACCTCACTGACGATGCGGCGATCCTTAACAAGTGGGCGTTTCCGGCGATGTCGATGCCGGCCGATTCCTACCTGATCATCTTCGCATCGGACAAGAACCTCACCGGCAACCCGGCGTTCCTCCACACCAACTTCAAGCTGTCTGGGGGCGGAGAATACCTGGCGCTGACCCGCGACGACGGCAGCGGCGGCTTCGACGTGGTCACCGAGTTTAGCCCGGGCTACCCCCCACAGGAGGAGACTTTCTCGTACGGGCTTAGCAGCGATCAGGTGACGCTCGGTTTCTTCAATACGCCGACGCCGAACGCGACGAACGGGGTCGCTTTCCAGGGCTTCGTCGCGGACACCCAGTTCAGTGTCGGGCGCGGGTTCTACGACACCGCCCAGAGCGTTGCCATCACGACCTTGACGCCCGGTGCGACGATCCGCTACACGACGGACGGCTCGACACCGACGACGAGTAACGGGACGGTCTACAGCGCACCGCTATCGATCAGTAGCACGACAATCGTGCGCGCTTTCGCTTACAAGACTGATTTCGAGCCAACCAACGTCGACACGCAGACTTACTTTTTCCTCGAGGATATCCGGACGCAGTATGCAAACGGCGTGCCTCCGAGCGGCTGGCCCGCCAGTAGTTCGAACGGCCAGACTTACAACTACGGGATGGATCCGGACATCACTAACAATTATACAAGCCAGCAGATGAAAGATGCGCTGTCGGCGATCCCGTCGATCTCGGTGGTGACTGACTTGCCAAATCTGGTCAGCGCTTCGACGGGCATCTATTCCAACCCGGGTGGCCATGGCAGCGGTTGGGAGCGACCGGCCTCGGTCGAGATGATCAATCCCGACGCCTCGGCCGGTTTCCAGGTCGAGGCAGGGATCCGGATCCGTGGCGGTTTCAGCCGCAGCAAAGGAAATCCCAAACACGCCCTGCGCCTGTTTTTCCGCGCCGAATACGGCGACAGCAAACTGGCGTTCCCGCTATTCGGAAACGAGGGTGCGGACGAGTTTGACAAGGTCGACTTGCGAACCTCTCAGAACTACTCATGGGCGTTTCAGAATGACGGCAACAACACGTTCCTGCGCGAGGTGCTCGGCCGTGACCTGCAGGGCAAACTCGGTCAGCCCTACACCCGCAGCCACTATTACCACCTCTATCTCAACGGTGTCTACTGGGGGCTCTACATGACCCAAGAGCGCGCCGAGGCGAACTATGGAGCAACCTATTTCAAAGGGAGCAAAGACGAGTTCGACACGATCAAGTCCGCTGGCAGTAGTGGTGGTTACAACACGGAGGCGACCGATGGCTCTTTTGTGCAGGGCAGTTCGGCAAATCCCGGCTCGGATTGGGCGGATTTCTGGTATCAGGCTCGCGATCACAACACCAGCCCATCGCATGCGAAGTACATGGAACTTCAAGGTCTGAACCCGGACGGCACGCGCAATATTGTTTACCCTGTGCTCCTCGAAGTCGACAACTTGATCGACTACACGTTGATCATCGGCTACACCGGAAACTACGATGCGCCGCTTTCTGACTTCGTCGGCGCTTCGAACAACTGGTACAGCTTGCGCAACCGCGTGCGCGACGATCGCGGTGTGGCTTTCTTCGTCCACGACGGCGAGCACTCGCTAGGTGCCGGGGGTAAATGGAATGGTGCCAACGACCGCATCAACACCTCGAACGGCGCCGGCAGCCGCGGCAACTACAGCAAGAGCAATCCTGCCTTCATGCACTTCGACCTCGCCTCTGGGAGCGAGGAATACCGCGTGCGTTTCGCCGACCGTGCTCACAAAGCGCTGTTTAACGGTGGCGTCCTAGATACCGCGAGCGTTCTCGCGACGATGGAGGAGCGTCGAACAATTGTCGAAGATGTGATCATCGCCGAGGCAGCCCGCTGGGGCGACTCGAAGCGCTCGACTCCGTTTGACAAGCCGAACTGGATCAGTGCCGTGAACAGTCTTATTGGTACGATCAATGGGCGGCGGATTGCATTCATCGGTCATCTCCAGACTGCCGATCTCTACCCGTCACTCGGGGCGCCAGTCTACAACCAGCACGGTGGACCTGTATCCAATGGTTTCGGAGTCACCATGACTGCCGACTCTGCCGGTCCGATCTATTACATACTAGATGGCGGCGATCCACGTGAAATCGGCGGCACCTTGAATCCGAGTGCGACCTTGCTCGCCGGGGCGGTGCCGATCAACGCGCCGACAGTTCTGAACGCGCGGCGCTACAATTCGGGCACCGGCGAGTGGAGCGCGATGAACTCGGCGTTCTTCACGACGGGCGTGCTGGCCTCGTCAGCGAACATCGTCATCTCCGAGGTGAACTACCACCCGTACGATGCCAGTGCTGCCGAACTCGCGGATCTTGCTGTCACTGACGAGGAAGATTTCGAGTTCGTCGAGATCATGAACATCTCGGGCGACGTGGTCGAACTGGGCGGTTCGGCCTTTGTGCTCACCCCGGTCAACGATCACCTCGAGGGAATCGAGGAAGAGTTTCCCAACGGCACGCTGATCCAGCCCGGAGAGCGCCTCTTGATTGTCGCGGACGCGGCCGCCTTTGCGGTGCGCTACCCGTTGGTTCCGGGCACGAAGATCATCGGCGACTACGCCAATCGTCTGAGCAATACCGGTGAGTGGATCACGCTGCAGGCCGCGGACGAATCGATCATCGACCAGTTCCGCTACAACGACCTCGCGCCGTGGCCGGTCGAGGCGGATGGAGCAGGCAAGACTTTGGTCTTGGCCGATCCCGAGAGCAATCCGGATCACGCTGATCCGGCCAGCTGGCTTGCGAGTCTGGCCACTGGCGGAAGTCCCGGTGAGATCGATGGCACGCCGTTTGTTGGCAACGCGCTCGACGATCTCGATAGCGACGGCGGGCTCGCGCTGGTCGAGTACCTGCAGGGTTTGTCGGATGCGGTTTCCAGTGCGGAACTTTTTCCATCCACCCAGGTGCTGAACGTCGGTGGCACGGATTACCTCACCATCACTTTCCGTGAGGATCCGCTGGCGGTCGATGCCAGCGTTGCGGTCGAACTTTCGACCGATCTTTCCGCTTGGACGACGCCTGGCATCCTGGTCGGTAGTTCGCCCGGTCCGGGAGACATCCAGATGCGCAGCTACCGTTCTCCCAATCCGTTCGATCCTGAAGTCAGGGAGTTCATCCGCCTGAGTGTGACCTTAAATCCGTAGCGATCGGCTTGTCGTCAGCTCAGAATCGGGCCAGGCTTGCCAGCCATGATCCCCCCCCCTTTCTCCCCTCTCCGATCCCTTCAAGCGCCCCACGCAAAAAGTAAATTCCTAGGAGTCTGTCGGACTTAGATGATTTCGAGCAAAACGTTTTTGAATTCAGTCATAATCCGCTGTCCGATGCAGGAGTATATTGGAATATTCGCCAAAGCGGAGGGTGAATTTGGGCGAATTCTAAAACGATTGTTGCCGGATCAGGTAAGTCCGACAGGCTCCTAGCAATAGATCTCTTGGTTTTCCAAGTCGATGGTTGACACAAGCCGGGCAGAAACGGGTAGGCGGGAAATTTAAACTCCCGCCCCCCACACCACCTTTCTATTACCCACAAGTATCACGACCGCACTGCCAAGTTCCAACCCGCCGTCAGATCGGTCAGTCGCTTCCACCCCCGCCACAGAGTTATCGTACCCGGTGGGCCGTCGCCTTTCCTGTCAAGATAGCCTCCAAGTTTGGCGATCCAAGTAACTGCCTCGCCGATGGTTGGCGGATCGTTGACCTTTTCGTTTATCAAGCAGAGGACTCTCCACTCCTGCTGTGCGAGGAATTTTGTGCAAGGCATGTTTGGGTTGGTGCGTGCAACCAGTGTGATTATAAAGGTTCGCTAGGCCACGATACTCATGACGGCGAGGTATCGTATCAATCGCTCGGCACTCGCCAGCCGACACGCCTCGACACGAAATCCTGACTTCAGCACTTTGAAGTACATTTCAATTCGCCACCGGAGGCCGTACCACCGGATCTTTTCGCAAGCATCATCAAAGGATGCAACAGGGTGGTTGGTTAGAAGCATCCACTCTACTGGCTCTTCGCCTTCAGGTGGGCGCACCTCCCTGACATGAACTGCATTCATCTCGATATCGGGCAGCCTTTCATCTCCGTGTTTCGGGTGGTTTCGCGGAGGGTTCATGTTGAAGGTGCCGAACTTGACGGCCACGACAGCCGTGCGTGCCGCCCTAGCCTCGCAGTGCTTTGTCTTTGCGCGTCGGGGGATCTCGATCTGGTAGGAGCCGGCTTCGGGTTGCTTGCAAATGTGATCCCAGAGTTTGGCCACGCCCTTCTCCGCGTATCTAGACTTTCTGTTCACTGTCCGGTCCTGCGATGCGCGGACCAGGACGGGAGCCCCGAGTTGATCGCTCAATTTGAAGAAGTCGTAGATATCAGCTTCCCGGTCGCACATGGTCACGACCTGTGTTTTACCGCCCGCCTTGGTGGTTGCCGTCAATGCTTCGAGCCAGCGGTAGCTCTCCTTCTTCTCGATCGGAAGAACATCCTGGACGCGTCTTCCTCCCATACCCCGGCGCTGATGTTCCGGGCGGAGCTGCCGCGCGGAGATACTCTGATCCAGAAGACCAAGAGGAAGTCCCTCGGTGGTGACTGCTAGGCATGCGTGCATCACCAATCCATGAGAGTAAATCTTTGGAACGTTCTTCCCCTTCTTCATTGAGATCTCGCCCAGCCCCTTAGTCCTGGGGTGGCTTGTGTAGATAAAGTAACTGGTATCCTGGAGCGCGAGAACTACATCCAGTCCCTCGGATCGTCCGACTGTCTTGTGCCGATGAGCCGCGATGATCGACCTGACATCCACACTCTCGTTCTGGAAGAAGCGATAGGCTGCCTTCGTCTCCTTCCAGTCCGCGCATGCCTGGTTGATCGGGCTCTCGGGGGAGTCGCAGAACCTGTCACACAGCCTTACCAGGCGCGCATCCAGCCTCTTGTCTCCAAGG
>JBLHKE010000297.1:0-8898 GCA_047619485.1 Verrucomicrobiales bacterium
GTGCGTTCCGGAAACCCGCTGGGCTGCGTCTGAAACAATGGCATCGTCGACCGTGCGTCGGCGTTCAAGGACGAGGCGGTGATCGAATCGCTGCGCGAGAAGTTTGTCCCGATTGCCGTCGACCAACATGTGCACCGGCGCCTGAAGAACGCCGAAGGTGAGCTGTTTGCGAAGGTGCTCAAACAGGCCGGGCGCGACCTTGGCGGACGCTCGCAGGGTGTCTACATCTTCGACCCGGCCGGCAAGCTGTTGGCCTTTTCAAACACGTCCGACGCGGGACAGGTCAAACGTCTAATGGCAAAGGCGCTCACGGGGTTCGAGCCCGCTGCGGCAGATTCAATGCCGGTCGCGGCCAAGGGCAGCAGTCCGCCTGCTGGAACGACCATTGTCACCGTCACCTCAAAAGTTCTTGGCGGATACGAAAAAGTCGACGGGCGGAATGTTGAAATGCATGCGGCATCGCTCGGTCGCGACCACCTGTGGATCCGCGGCGATGAAGTGGCGGCGCTCGCGAAAGGCTCAGTTCCCACATCGCTCACCCAGCGCCTCGTCCGCTACCATCTCATCGACAACACTCGTGGTGAACCACCGTTCTGGCGAAGCGCAGAACTGCGCAAGGCCAAGCTGGAACTGAAGGACGGCCGACTCAATGGCCGGGTCGAACTGCGCAGCACCGACGGCGCGCGCAAATACGTGGCAGAGTTGTTCGGGCAGCTTGTGACCGATGGTGGCAAACTCACCCGGTTCGACCTCGTCGCCAGCGGGGAGTTTCAAGGCGAAAGCCGCTACACACGAGGAGCCCCTCCGGGAAATTACCCCTTCGCAGTCAGCTTCAGGCTCACCGTGCCGACCTGCGCCGCAGACAGGGTGATCCCCGGCGGCGCGCGCGGCAACCTCGCCGGGTATCTGCACTAGCCAATCAAGTGAACTCAACGAAGACAATCCTGCCAATCGCGATTGCGTTGTCTACTTTTGGCACGGCTCAGGTGATCACAGCCGATGACGACTGGGCATTGCAAGAGCTAGAGAAGCCGGCTGTGCCTGCCTTCGCTGATGCCCCGAACGCGATCGACGCCTTCGTGCGGGCGAGACTCTCCGCTCGGGGCATCACCCATTCGTCAGAGGCGGACCGGGCGACTTTGATCCGGCGCCTGAGCTACGATCTCACCGGACTACCGCCGACGCCGACGGAACTGGCGACATTTGTTTCTGACAAGGATCCGAGCACTTACGAAAACCTCGTCGCGCGCCTGCTCGCTTCGCCGCGCTACGGCGAACATTGGGCACGGCACTGGCTCGACGTCGCGAATTACGCGGACACCCACGGCAATGACCACGACTATCTCCGCCCCAATGCGTGGCCGTATCGCGACTACGTCATCCGCTCGTTGAACGACGACAAACCCTATCAGCGATTTGTCCGCGAACAGGTCGCCGGCGACGCGCTCTTCCCGGAAGATCCGCAAGCCACGGTGGCGCTCGGGTTTCTCGCCGCCGGGCCGTGGGATCACACGCTGATGGTCACGATCCGCGAGGACACCGTCGATCACCGCATCGCGCAGAACCTCGATCGCGACAACATGGTCAGCACGGTGATGAGCACGTTCCAGAGCCTGACCGTCCATTGCGCCAGGTGTCATGATCACAAATTCGATCCGATCACGCAGCGCGAATATTATACGCTGCAAGCAGTGTTCGCAGGCGTCGACCGCGCCGATCGACCGTTCAATGTCGATGCGAACACGCAAGCGATGCGCCAAGGTCTGCTCGCCGAAAAGCGCGCCTTGAAAGATGGGGACGCCAAGCAGATGGACGAACCAGGGGTGAGAAAGAAAGTCGCCGACTGGGAAGAAGCGCGAGCGAAGCAAGCGGGGGCCTGGGCGCCATTCGAAATCAAAAGCGCCGTCTCGACCGGCGGCGCGACTCTGACGCAGCAAGCCGATGGTTCATGGTTCGTCAGCGGCAAACGTCCGGAGCGCGACAGCTATATTTTCACCGCACAACTACCGGCCGGCAAACTGAGTGCGCTGCGGCTCGAGGTGTTGCCGGACGAGCGCCTGCCGCATGGCGGACCGGGTCGCTGGGACAACGGCAACTTTCACCTCTCGGAGTTCCACAATTCCGCCACGCCGCCGGGTGCGAGCCAGAACGCTGAGCCGCTAGTGATCGCCCGCGCCACGGCCGATTTCAACGAAAGCGCTTCCATCAGTGCCGCCCAGGCGATCGATGGAAACGACAAGTCCCACTGGGGAGTGCACCCGCGCTACGGGGAACCACACCAGGCCATCTTCGAGTTGAAGAAGCCAGCAGTGTTCCCGGCGGGCACGACCTTCACGCTGCGACTCGAACATCAAGACGGAGTGCCTGGACACGGGATCGGGCGGTTCCGCCTTTCGGCGAGTGCGTCGATGCCGAGCTCCGCAGCCATCGCTCCCCTGTCGGCCGAACTCGAAACGATCCTCGGCGTGCCCGCTGCCGACCGCAATCCAGCACAACTCCGAACGCTGGCGCTTGCGGTATTGAAAATGGAAAACGAACTCAAACTCGTCTCGTTGCCAGCGCCACAGATGGTATACGCGGTCGCCAGCGATTTCCCAGCCGACGGCGCCACCTTCAAGCCCCCAACCGGTCCGCGACCGATCCACGTGCTCGACCGGGGCGAGCTGAGCAAGCCTGGTGAACTCGTCGGCCCCGGCACGCTCGGCAGCGTCCCAGGACTGTCAGGTGAACTCGCGATCGACGATAGCGGTGACGAATCGGAGCGCCGCGCCGCGCTCGCCCTGTGGCTCACCGATCCGCACAATGTCCTCACCTGGCGCAGCATTGTGAATCGCGTCTGGGCTCACCACTTCGGGCGCGGCCTGTGCGACACACCGAACGATTTCGGGAAAATGGGCGGCACGCCGAGCCACCCGGAGCTGCTCGACTGGCTCGCCATTTGGTTCCGCGACGAGGCGAAAGGTTCGCTCAAAGCCCTGCACGCCCTGATCGTGACCAGCGAAACTTGGAAGCAGTCGACGCTTACCGATCAGGGCTCCGCCAGCGACGGCGACAACCGCCTGCTGTGGCGCCAAAATCGCATCCGCCTCTCCGGCGAACAGCTGCGCGACACAGTGCTCGCGCTCGGCGGGCAGCTCGACCTCACGATGGGCGGCCCATCGGCGATCCAGTTCATCCACCGCGACGACGCAACCTTCAAACCCGGCGGGAATCCGGCGTTTCTCGATTACACAAACTTCAATCCCGACTCGCCCGCCGCCCGTCGCCGCGCCATCTACCGATTCCTTTTCCGCACCGTCCCCGATCCGTTCATGGACGCGCTCGATTGCCCCGACGGCGGCGCGCCAACCCCGGAGCGCAACGTCTCGACCACCGCCGTGCAGGCATTCGCGATGTTGAACGACCCATTTCTAATCCGCCAATGCGAACACATCGCCGCGCATCTCACCAAGGCGGCCGACACGCCAGAGACTCAGGCAGAATCCGCATTCGAGCTCATCCTGTTGCGCAGCGCGTGCGAGCACGAACGCGTCAAGTTCGCCAACTACATCCGCAGCCACGGACTCGCCAACGCCTGCCAGCTATTGCTCAACAGCAACGAGTTCATCCACCTCGACTAACGAATCATGCAGCAGCAAAGTGCCATCCCACGACGCGACTTCCTCGGCCATCTCGGTTCAGGACTGGGCGGCATCGCGCTCGCCTCGCTCATGCAGCGCGAGACCTATGGAGCCGCCCTGCCGCATCACGCACCAAAAGCGAAACGCGTCATCCAGCTGTTCATGAACGGCGGCGCGAGCCAGTGCGACCTGTTCGACTACAAGCCGCAACTCATCGCGCGCCACGGGCAAAATTTTGATCCCGGTGCCGGCCAGCGCGTCGAGGCGAGCATCAGCACGCCAGGCGCATTGATGAAATGCCCATTCGAATGGGAGCAGCACGGGCAGTGTGGGCGCTGGGTCAGCAGCGTGCTACCGCATCTCGCCAAGCACGTCGACGACATGGCATTTCTCATGGCAATGCAGTCGGTGTCGAATGTGCACGGCCCCGCCGCTTACCTCCAGACCAGCGGTTTTTCGCTACCGGGTTTTCCCTGCGCCGGAGCCTGGATCTCACACGCCTTGGGCAGTCTCGCCGAAAACGTCCCGGCCTTCGTCGCATTACCGGATGCGAAGGGTTTGCCCTACAACGGGCGCAGCGCCTTCACCGCAGGATTCCTGCCAGCCAATCATCAAGGCACGGTCATCAACGCTTCCGCAGCGCAGCCGATCACCCACCTACAACCGCCGGCAAGCGCCAAGCACATCACGCCCGCAAGCCGCAGCGAAGGCCTCGCGCTACTGAGCGAGATGAACACCGCGCACGCGGCAGATCGACCGGGCGACTCGCAGCTCCGCGCGCGCATCAAGAGCTACGAACTCGCCGCGCGCTTCCAACTCGCCGCGCCGGAACTGCTCGATCTCGGCGGCGAGACGAGCGCCACCAAGAATCTCTACGGGATCGATAAGCCGGAGACCGCGGACTTTGGCAAACGCTGCCTATTGGCGCGGCGCATGGCCGAGCGCGGCGTGCGTTTCGTGCAAGTCTGGAGCGGCCAAGGTGGTGGCGCGGACAATTGGGACAACCACGGAAACATCGCCAAAGAACTCCCCACCGCCGCTGGCCGCATGGACCAACCGGCCGCTGCCCTACTCACCGATCTGAAAGCGCGCGGCCTCCTCGAAGACACACTGCTCGTCTGGACAACCGAGTTCGGCCGCATGCCATTTAGCCAGAGCAACACCGGCCGCGACCACAACGGCGGCACCTTTGTCTCATGGTTCGCCGGCGCCGGCGTAAAACCGGGCACGGCACATGGACAGAGCGACGAGTGGTCGTGGAAAGCTGCGGAAGGTGCGACCACCAGCTACGACTTCCACGCCACCATCCTCCACTTGCTCGGCATCGATCACGAACAACTCACCTTCCGCCACGGCGGCATCGACCGGAGGCTGACCGATGTCCACGGCCATGTGATCGAAAGCATCCTCGCCTGAGGCCAGAAGGCCCCGCCCCCAAAAACCACCCTGATCGTCTTCCTAAACCTGACTCAATGAATCCGAAATCCTCTAATCAACGGCACTGTGCAATCGGCTCAAGTGGCTGCTCCGGGGCCGTGGTGAACCAATCCGCAGACCGCGTGCCACCGTCATCCTACAGCGCAGACTATTTTGAATCGAAATGAAGCTGACCCATTTTTTCGTCCTCGCCTTCGCAATCTGGACATCTATTGCCCGCGCAGACGAGGGGAACATCAGTTGGCGCTTCGATGGCGCTGGTCGCTATCCTAACATTCAGCCACCGACCGAATGGCGCAGCGACAAGAACGTCCTTTGGAAGACGCCGGTCAAAGCCGGCGGCTACTCGTCGCCGATCGTCGCCGGAGGCAAAGTTTTCGTAACTGCCGAAATGGGCAGCCTCATCTGCCTCGATCTTGCAGACGGCCAGATCCTCTGGGAGAAAGACCTCTTCGGAGAAGGCAGCAAGGATATCCCAGCCAATCTCTCCAAGCAACTGCTACGGGGATGCGGGGGCGAGAGCAAAGAGTCGACACCGACTCCGACCAGCAACGGTAAACTGGTATTCTACATCAACGCCATGGGGCTGTGCGCCTGCTACGATTTAGAGGGCAAGCAGAAGTGGATCCGAATTATCGAGACCGCCGAGGACGAAGAATTTTTCAGCGCTTCGCCGATCTTTGTCGGCGACAAGATTATTCTCTCGTGGGGGTGTCTGATTGCGTTGGATTCAAAAGACGGGCGCACTCTGTGGAAAGCGGAAAAAGCCAAACCAACCCACGCCACGCCCGCCATCACGAAGATCGGCGGCGAGCAAGTGGCCATCACGCCGGCTGGTGACATCGTGCGCTTGGCCGATGGCGAAATCCTCTGTAGCGAACTGTTTGAGTCGACCTTCACGACCCCGCTAGTCGAGGGCAACGCATTGTATGTGATCGATGCCGACTCCATCGCGCTCGCACTGCCTGCCAAGGCCCAGATGGGCATGCGCTTGAAGGAACTTTGGAAAACTGAGCTCGGTGGCATATTCATGGCCTCGCCGGCCCACCACGCCGGGCTCATTTATACCATCGAGAGCCGCACTGGCCTGCTCCACCTCCTCGACCGGAAAACTGGCGAGATCTTGAACGGACGCGGTGTCGTCCTTGATAAAAAACCCAAGAAGGAGAAACTCGAAACCGGTTCGAGGATCGAGGGCTTGGCAATTGCGCAGCAGATCTATGCCAGCGCGACCATCGCTAAGGGCGGCATCTACCTTTTCGACGACGCCGGCGGTGCCGCGCTGCTCGAGCACGGCCGCGACCCCAAACTGATCCGCATCAACCAACTCAAGGACGCCTGCATCGGGACGCCCTATTTTGTCGGCAACAAGATCATCGCCCGCGGCGTCAAGACCGTTTACTGTCTTAGTGAGGATCCCTGACAGAATCAAAAATATGACACCCCTAAGAATCGCATCGATCTTTTGGCTGAGCTGCGCGCTGGGCACGGCCGCTGATTGGCCACATTGGGCTGGACCAAACGGCAATTGCACCACAGACGAAAAAGGCCTCCTACAGGAATGGCCGAAAGAAGGACCGGGGGTGCTGTGGAGAGTCCCTATCGGCACTGGTTCGAATCACCCCTCCGTCGCCGGCGACGATCTCTGCTTCGCGCAGTTGGATGACGACAGACTGCACGAAACCGTCAGGTGCATCAACGCCAACACCGGAAAGGATCGGTGGAGCCACACCTACGAAGTGCCTCCGGTCTACAAAGTCGGCTGGGGCGAATTGGGCGTCCGCGCGACCCCCACCATCACCGATAAGTTTGTCTATGAAGTGGGAACATTTGGTAACGGCTTCTGTTTCGATCGCAAAACAGGAGACGTCGTATGGCAACACGACTTCAAGGAGGAATCGCCCTACCTGGATGGTTCGCTAAAAGGCAATGGCAATCTTGAGTGGAAGGGCTTCAACGGCTCGCTGCTACCGATAGGCGATAAGATCGTGATGTTCTATTGGCAGGGTGGCAATCCCGCCATCCCCGCTTGGGATAAGACCGACGTGACCGACAAAATGCAGGTGTTCGCCTACGACGCCGCGACAGGCAAGGTTGCGTGGAAATTTGAGGAAGCGTGCCCGCCGGGCAGCCGCGGCCCCGGTCTCATCACAGGGAGCGGACTGCCCATCAAGTTTCGCAACAAGGACTGCGTCGCGATCCACGGCAATCGCCAGTGGAAGATCCTGCAGCTCGCCGATGGCAAACAGATCTGGAACTGGCAGTGTTCCGGCCAGAACGAAGCTCCGGCATGGGCAAGCGGCGGCCTCAAACCGGTCGGCTCCAACCTCTACCTCGACGATCTGAACGGCTGGCAGAAATCTCTCGTCGAGTGCGATTTCTCCCAGCCGGATCCCAAACCCAAGGTGCTTTGGACAGGCAACGAGGTGCACGAGGCGATCACGCCGCCGGTGATCGTCGACGGCCACATCTACGGCTTCTGGATCGACAAGCGCGAGGAGGCCTGGGCACTGGGCGGCAAGCCTGGCGGCGCGAGTTTTTCTCTGCGCTGCACGGAGCTGAAGACAGGAAAACTCAAGTGGTCTCAGCCCGGCTTCCGCATGGGGCTATCTCTAAGCGTCGCCGACGGCCGCATCTATGTCCGGAGTCATCAAACACTAACACTAATAGAATCCAACCCGGCCGCCTACGTCGTGAGAGGCAAGGTTGAAAAGATTCACGGCCTAAAGAACACCGGCGCGCGCGGCAAGAGAGGCCTGTTGGATTGGAGCATGCCGGTGATTTCCAACGGCAAATTGTTCATCCGCACTCCAACCGAAATGATCTGTTACGATATTAGGCAAGCCAAGGCCTAACCCTGAACCAAGCGCCTCCAGCCTAGAGATTCCCGCTTGAACATTGCCGCGAGACTCTTCCCGGCTCGGGCCCAAATTCAAGCTTGACCGCCCTACCGATCCCCGATGCAATACACAGCTATGAACCGGCTCAACACCAGCACCTTCCTCAGATCCGTCACGGGATTCGTCACCAGCCTCGCCGCCGCCGCATCGGTGCTCGCCGAAGTCCCACCTGAAAAGGCAGTGGAATCTCTCGATGTAGGTGGAGGGCTCGAGACTACCCTGTTCGCCTCGGAGCCAATGCTACTCAGCCCGTCGAGCATCGACATCGATCACCTCGGACGCGTGTGGGTCTGCGAAATCGTCAACTACCGCGGGCATAACGGCAAGCGTCCCGAGGGTGATCGCATCCTAGTCCTCGAAGATACCGACGGTGATGGCAAAGCCGACAAGTCGACCGTCTTTTACCAGGGGCGCGACATCGATTCCCCCCACGGGATCTGCGTCCTCGGAAACAAGGTCATCGTCTCGGCAGGCGACAACGTTTGGGTCATGACCGATGAGGACGGCGACCTCAAATCGGATAAGAAGGAAGCGCTGTTCACCAAGATCGGTGGCGCCCAACACGACCACGGCATCCATGCCTTCTCGTTCGGACCAGACGGAAAACTCTACTTCAACTTCGGCAATGCCTCGCGACATCTCGCCGATGCCTCAGGCAAGACCATCACCGACATGGCCGGCAATCCAGTCAAGGCCGACCGCAAACCTTACCAGCAGGGCATGGTGTTCCGCTGTGATCCAGACGGGTCGAATGTCGAGACTCTCGGCTGGAATTTCCGCAACAACTGGGAGGTCTGCACGGATTCTTTCGGCACGATCTGGCAGAGCGACAACGACGATGACGGCAACAAGGGCGTCCGGATCAATTTCGTGATGGAGTTCGGCAACTACGGATACCGCGACGAATTCACCGGCCAAGGATGGGGCGACAAGCGGACGAA
>JBLHKE010000298.1:0-8887 GCA_047619485.1 Verrucomicrobiales bacterium
ATGCTCTACTCGCTGCGCGAGGGGGCGCTTGCCGACATGGAGGTGATGCAGAAGCTCGGTGGCACGGGGAAGACCGAATCGGCGATCGATCGCGGGCTTGAGTATCTCGCTCTCACCCAGGAGAAAGATGGGCGCTGGAACATCAGCAAGGGTGGCGGGCAAGGTGGCCATGATGTGGCGGCGACCTCGTTTGCTCTGCTGGCCTTCTATGGTCGTGGCGAGCGGCACGACGAAGATTGCAAGTATCGCGATACCGTCGCACGCGGCTTGGAGTGGTTGTTGTCTGAGCAGAACCGGGCGACGGGCGACCTGCGTGGCGAGCGCCCACAGCAAAACGCCATGTATGACCACGGCATTGCGTCACTGGCGCTGATCGAAGCGTATGGCGTCACCAAAGATTCGGAGCTTCGACCGCGTGCGATTGCTGCGATCGAGTTCATGACCGATTCGCAGCACGAGGGCGGTGGCTGGCGCTACAAGCCGGGAGAGCGCGGTGATCTGTCGGTGACCGGTTGGTACATCATGGCTTTGACCAGCGCGAGAATGTCGGGTATCCCAGTGCCTGAAAAAACCTTCGATGGCGCCGTGAAATTTCTGAATTTCGTGCGCGGTGGTGAGAACGGAGGCGCTTATGGATACACGGATCCACCCGGTCGCCAATCGAATCGCCACGGGATGAATGCGGCGGGATTCTTCTGCTCGCAATTGGTCGGCGCATCTCCTAACAGCGCTCCTGCATGGGAGTCGGCGGAGATTCTTTCCAAGACTGGCACCGGTGGTGGCGACCTCTACTACCTCTACTACGGGACGATCGCCGCCTACCAGCATCAGGGGCCGCTGTGGCGTGGGTGGCGCAAGCAGTTGCAGGATCGCTTTGTCCAAGATCAGGGCAAAGACGGTTCGTGGAAGGCTGGTGGGAGTCATGGCGGCCAGATGGGGCGGGTGATCGGAACTGCGCTCACGGTGCTCTGCTTGGAGGCCCACTACCGTTACACGCCGCTCTACGGTTTGGGATATGAACCGGATCCAGCGGGGCCAAGCGCTGCCGTCCTCGACCAATCGCAGCTTCCGCAGACGCCACTGTTCCGCCACGCGAAGTATTTAGAGGAATTTAATTCGTCTGCGGATGATCGCTCGCCGGTGGTGACGGAACACGGCGATTTCCTCTACTGCACGTCAGATCGCGAGGGTGGATTCGGTGGTTCAGATATCTACCGGGCGCGTATCAGCGGAGCGCAGCTGGGCGCGCTGCAGAACCTCGGCGAACAGGTCAATAGCGAGGCCGACGAGACCGATCCGGCGCTGCGGATGGAGGGGTTTCAGCTGATGTTTAACCAGGGCAACGGCGCGCTTCTCAATGCGAAGAGTCGCCGTTTGATGAAACGTCACAGCGTCTTCCGGCTGCCCAGCTTTGCGTGGGTGGTTGGCAACTTGCACTGGCTACTGGTGTTGGCGCTGTCGGCAGGCGGTTGCGTTTGGATGACCCGTCGGGAGTTTGGATCGAACAAGAGGGAGAGCGCTGATGGGTGAGAGGCTACAGTGCTTGAAGCGGTGGTTGCTGCCACTGCTACTGCTGGTGCTGGCGCTGGTGGTGGTGTCGATCCTGTTGGGGAAGATGCGCCGTGATGTGTGGGCTTACTACACCGATGGTGAGGGCGTCCGTACCGATGCGCAGGATGAGCAGGCGCGGCCGGTGCTGTGGCAGGATCCTGAACCGCAGTATTTTGAAGATCGGGTCGAGGGCGATACGCTCGAGGCGGCGTTCTCCGCGGATGGCACGACGATGGTGTTGGTGCGGCGTGGCGAGGAGGGTGCCGATCTGTATGTATCGGATTGGGATGGTCGCAAATGGAGCCCGCCGCGGGCACTCTCCTCGATCAATACCGGCGCGAACGAGCGCAGTCCAGAACTTTCGCGCGATGGTCGGTCGCTGTATTTTTCCTCGGATCGTAAGGGCGGGGCAGGTGGTTACGATCTGTTTGTCGCCCGCTTGGATGGAGCAAATTGGAAGCAGGCGCGCGTCTTGCCGACGGCGATCAACAGCAAGGCGGACGAACTCGGCGCGGCGCTGTCAGCAGACGGAGCTCGCTTGTATTTTTCCTCCAACCGGAATGGCGGTAAGGACGATATTTTCGTCTCTGAGATTTCCAGCGTGGACAAGAATGTCAAATTTGGTGAGGCGCAGCCGGTCGATGATCTCAACTCGGAGGCGGCCGACATCCAGGCTGCCCTGACGAGCCGCGGTGATCATGTGTTCATCGCCTCCGACCGTGATCGCGATGAGAAATCTGGTTTCCGGGTCTACATCAGCCGGGTCGTCGACGGCGAGCCATTGCCCCCCGAGGAGGTCGATCTCTACATAGACAATGGCGACGTGACCGACCCGGCGGTGCGCATGGACGGTTTCGATCTGCTTTTCAGCAGTGGCGAATCGGAGGATTCCGGTTACCAGCTGTATCGATCGACGACGCGCGAGGTCGTCGGTTACACGGACATGTCGCGCTGGGAGGATTTTAAAACTCTGATGGGAGACATCGCCTGGTGGCTGGTGTTGGCGGCTGCCGCATTGATTGCGCTGATCTATATTCTGGAGAAGTGGCGCGACATGACGACGCTGTTCCACAAGTGTCTCGCAAGCTCGGCCGTGCTGCATCTGGTGGCTTTGTTAGTAGCGATGCTGTGGTTGATCGCGCAGCAAATCGAGGAGGAGTCCCCGTCGGAGCAGGAAGTTTCGGTGAGTATCGATGCTCTCGCTGAGGAGGAGCTGGCGATGGAGAGCGTCCCGGAGGAGACCCAGCTCACCGACGCGACGACCAACCTCGAGAGCGAGAAGGTCGAAGCGGAGTTCGGTGCGCCGGGATTCGAAGAGCAGCAGGATGCCGAGGCAATGCCAGAGCTTGCGCGGACAGTAAAGGAGGCTGATCTGGTGGAGGTGCAACTGGCGAAGTCGGAGCCGTCCACGGAGCCGGTTCCAGAGTTGCCGGTGGAGACGAGTCTGCTGAGTGATCTGGAGGCGACCGCGCTGCCGACGGTCGACACGCCGGTACTGGAGGAGGCCGATCCGAGCCAGCCGGTCGAGGTCGCCGATAGCAGTGAGGACACTTTTGAGCCGGAGGTGATGGAAACGGCCGAGACGGCGAAAACCGAGACAACGGAAGTCGCTGATGCCGCAATCGAGACGGAGGTGGAGCCGGAGCGTGTCACGGAGGTGCACGAGTCGGTTCCATTGGAGGAAGCTCCGAAAGAGTCCGCTGTGGAGGCCACGATGGCAGAGATTCCCTCCGAGTTGCCGAGCGAGCAGCTGCCGTTGGAGTCGGCGATGTTGAGCGAGTTAGAGGTCGCTGAGTTTGTCGATCCAGCTGAGATGTCCTTGGATGAAGGGGCGCCTGCTGCTGCGGAGTCGCCTGCCGACACGGGCGCGGACGAGTTTAGCCCGGAAGGCGCGGTCGCGAGCCTCAACAGCGAACCCGCGCAAGGGCAGGCGGTCGCAGATTCGGCGATGGCGAGTGCGGCTGATGCGGGGGCGGTCGCTGCTGGGGAGGCCGGTGAGCAGGCTTCGGCGATCGACGCCGTCGACACGACTGTCGGTTCGTCCGGTGCGGCAGAGGAGTCGCTCCCGGTTACTGAATTTGAGATTGGGGATATCGGAGGGTTGCCCGAGATGGCCATGACCGACCCGGGGGCACCGATGTTGGAAGAATCGGATGCCGTTGACGCTGGGGCGCCTGCGAATCCGTCAGATGATCTTTTCAAACCTGATCAATCGGCTCCGGCGCTGAGCACGGCTCCTGCGAAGAGCGAGGGTGTGGCGGACTCTGCGGAGGTGGTGCCGGCAGAATTGGCGGCGGTGTCTGGTGGTGAGATGGTCATCAGTTCGCCAGCGGTCGACGCACGTCCGTCGCCGTTAGTCGCATCAGCGCCTGCAGAGTCAGTGCCGCCTATGGGGGCGGAGCCAGCCGAGATCGGCGCGCTGCCCGAGATGGCCATGACTGACCCGGGGGCACCGATGTTGGAAGAATCGGATGCCGTTGACGCTGGGGCGCCTGCGAATCCGTCAGATGATCTTTTTAAACCTGATCAATCGGCTCCGGCGCTGAGCACGGCTCCTGCGAAGAGCGAGGGTGTGGCGGACTCTGCCGAGGTGGTGCCGGCAGAATTGGCGGCGGTGTCTGGTGGTGAGATGGTCATCAGTTCGCCAGCGGTCGACGCACGTCCGTCGCCGTTAGTCGCATCCGCGCCTACAGATTCAGTGCCGCCTATGGGGGCGGAGCCAGCCGAGATCGGCGCGCTGCCGGAGATGGCGCTGATCGATCCTGGTGCTCCCAAGTTGGAAGAGGCGGGACAAGTCGCTGCGGTTGCTGCGGCGGATCCTTCGAAGGAAATGTTCACGCCCGGCGGCTCCGCGCAGAGGCTTGAGGTCGATCAGGCGAAGCCGGCTGGCGTCGCTGATTCTGCGGTCGCGGAAGCGGTCGAGGCGGCGAAGGTCGTGCGTGGCGGGATGGTGGTCGACTCGGCCATCGAGGCCTCGCGTCCTCCGGTGAAATCTGAGGCCCGTGGCACCGAGGAATTACCCCCGTCGAAACTGGAGGTTGGCTTGCCAGAGTTGGCGCTGGTGGAAACCGGAGCTCCGCAGCTTGAGGAGGGCGGTAAGGTTGGTGGGAGTGTTCCAGCCGATACGAGCAAAGATCTGTTCACGCCTGGCAACGCAGTTCCTACACTCGAGACCGCGCCGGCTGGAACGCGTGCGCTCGCCGAGTTGGCGGTGACGGATCGGGGTGCGGCCGGATCGATCGCTGAGGCACCGAGCGACAAAGTGGGCGCCGCCATCCTCACGCCGAGCAAGCTGGAAGCGATTGGTTCCCTGCCAAATCTCGATGCTGGTGGGCTCGCCCCGGAGCTGGCGGTGACCACTCCGATGGCGGCCTTGCTGCCGAGTAAGCTCGAGGTTGATCGTGAAATGGATCCAAAAGGGATGGCGGTGGCGGTGCAGAAACAGCGTGGCAAACCGGGGATCGATACCATCAAGCAGATGGGTGGATCGGACGGCACTGAGAAGGCGATCAGTGCGGCCATCGAGTGGCTTGTCAAGAACCAGGAAGAAGCGGGACATTGGGACACGAGGAAGCACGGGGCGAAGCAAAATTTCGACAGCGGTGGCACCGGCCTGGTATTGCTCTGTTTCTTCGGTTGGGGTGAGCGACATGATCAGGCCTGCCAATATCAGGACAACGTGCGGCGCGCCTTGGACTGGTTGTTGAAACAGCAGCGCAAAGAGGACGGCTACCTGGGTGAGGCACCGGGGATGATGTACAGCCATGCGATCGCGACCATTGCCCTTTGCGAGGGCTACGGCCTGACCAAGGACAAGCGTCTCAGAGGGCCTGCCGAAAGGGCTATCGCCTACAGCCTCGCGGCGCAGAGTAAGAGCCGCGGTGGGTGGCGTTACTCGCCGGGTGAAGACTCCGATACCTCGGTTACCGGCTGGCAATACATGGCGCTGCACAGCGCCCGCATGGCAGGTTTGGAGGTGCCGCAGGAGGCCTTCGATCGCGCGCGTGGTTTCCTCGACAAGATGGGGGGTGGCAAACACGGTGGCCTCTACGGCTACCAACAGCGTGGCAAGCTCTCGCGTGCGATGGTCGCCACCGGGATGTTCTGCCGGCAGCTGGACCTTGTCCCGCCGAGCCAGCCGATGATGCAGGAGAGTGCGCGCTTGTTGAAATTGCACAAAATGAAGTCGGAGAGACCGGATCTCTACTACGTCTACTACGCGACCCTAGCACTGTACCAACATCAGGGACCGATCTGGCAGGCTTGGAACGAGCGCCTAAAGGAGATCCTCCCGCAGTTGCAATCGGGGGACGGCAGCTGGGATCCGAGCGGTAGCATGGCGGGCGACGGCGGGCGCGTGATCAGCACGACCCTATCGACGCTGAGCCTCGAGGTCTACTATCGCCTGCTGCCGATGTATGGATTCCGCAACGGGGAGGCGAAAACGCCCGAGCAGAAGACGCGGGCTGAAAACTGAGCCCGCGGAGAAGTTTTCTCCTAGGTGGTTTTGAGCTACAGTTTCGCCGATGGAGCACTCAGCTAGCGATCGCACATGCGGATCAGCGCGGTGGGCAGACGCTGGCGGCGATCGTCAACCTAGATGGGGATCAGGGCGAGGCCGGGCCAAGTTCATGGCCGATCTGGAAAGAAACCGAACACCACGCGGCAGCCCACTGGTCAGCCGAGTTGGATCGTCTCGTGTCGGTAGGAAATGGCGGTCAGCTGCGACTCTGGGACACGTCGAGGGTCCCGCCATCTCCGGCGGTGCTCGGATCGCTCGCCCTCGAGGGTCGCTTGCAGCGGGTCTACCTCACTGAAGCGACTCAGTTAGGAGGTGTGCACGGGCTTGCCTTCTACGGCGCGACTGAAGGGACGCACGCTGTGGGCTATGTCCACTTCTCCATTGATCTGAAAACTGGGAGGTTCACCAAGGGGGAGTTTACGGCTGGGGAGGCCATCGCTGGTGACGTGTTGGACTTCGTGACTTCGCCTGACCTCCGTTGGTTGGTGACTGCGCGCCAAGATCGCTCGATGCTGACCAGGCTGCGGCCAGACGGTTCGATTTCCCAGAGTGCGGTGTTGAGTGCCAATGCGCGGGTGGAATATGTGACGTTCGATGATGCTGGGCGGTGGGTGGCATTCACCCTAGATGGGGAGACCTCGCACGGCTGTGATTTACGCGGTGGTTCCGCAGAGATTGCGGTGACGACGACTCGCGTTTTGGAAGGGGCCGGAGGCGGAAACGTCACCTTCGCATTCTCCCCGACGGAACCACTTGTCGTAGCCGGGAATAAATCTATCGAACTCCGAGTGCTCGATCTTGAGAAGGGCGGCCACGCTCGCATCTTGCGGCTTCCTTTTGGCGGTGCATGGGGTGCGAGTTTCAGTGGGGATGGCAAGTGGATTGCCGTCTCGCGCTCGCTGGTAGTGATGGGCGAATCCATCTTTGGGACTGGCGCTGCCCGAGTCCGTCCGAGACGATCGCAACTGGTCAGTGGTTGGAATCGGTTGTTTGGATCGGTCCCGATCGGCTGTTCAGTGCCGGGGTTCCCGGATGTGTCGATCTCTGGGAGACCGACCTCGCAAAGCTGAAACAGTTTGCTAAAGACGTGGCCGGGCGGGAACTCTCAGAGGCGGATCGACGCCACTTTCGAATTCGCTAGGGGGACTCGGTATGGGTGCTCTGTTTGGTGACAATGAAGTCGGGTGGCGTAATGGGCTACACCGTGGGGCAAGTAACGTCGGAGCCACTCCCTTCAGTCGTCTTAATCTCGCAGATGTGAGCGGATCGATCCGACGGCGATGCCGAGTCCGGCGATGACGAACAGGCCGGGAAACCAAACCGTGTAGATGACCGCTTTGGTGTTGTGCTTCAGCACCGTCTGTTGTGGATCTTGCGGATTCACCCACGCCGTCCCGGTGCTGCCGACCGGGTAACGATTGATGATGCGATCGGCTTTGGATTTATGTTTGGTAAAACCTTCGGTGCGCTTGATCCCAGCTCCGCTGAGCTGCTTGCCGCCGAAGGCGAATGCATATTCGACGATGGCTTTGTATTCGCGCGGGCCGCTGTCGATGCGCTGATCAAAAACCTCTGATTTGGTGATCGTCATCGGCACCTCCGTCCACTCGCGCGTCTCCACTGCGCGGTCGTAGCCGTGGATCATCGCAAATACGAAAATCGTGCCCATGGTCGCGACTAGGAGCCCGAGCCCGACGCCGCCGAGCAGCGAGCCGATGGTCTTGGGGCGCTGGACGGGTGGTTGGTTCTCGGTTGTCATGGGTCGAATCTAGGCTGAAGGTGCGGTGATCAGAACCTATTACGTCTAAAATTGCTATGAGCGAACAGAATATTTCCGCACGAATCCTCTCCGACCTCAAAGATGCCATGAGGGCGAAGGACGCTGACAAGCTGACGGTGCTGCGTGCTCTCAAATCTGCGATCTCTTATGCGACGATCGAAAAACACGGTCCTGACGGCGAGTTGAGCGAAGGGGATTCGATCGCTGTGGTGCGATCGCAGATCAAGCAGCGCCACGATTCAGCAGAGAAATTTGCCGAGGCCAAGCGCGAGGATTTGGAATCGAAAGAGCGCGCAGAGATCGTGGTTCTGGAAAACTACCTGCCGGCAGCGTTGGATGCAGATGCCGTGGCGAAATTGATCGACGAAGCCATCGCCGAAGTCGGCGCGACCTCGAAAAAAGAGATGGGTGCGGTGATGAAGGCCGTGCAGGAGAAGGCCGCCGGGCGTGTCGATGGCAAGACCCTGTCTAGCGGCGTGATGGCGAAGTTAGGGTAGACGTAGTTGGGGCGTGTCGCCTTCCTGCAACCCGAGCCGTGGCAAAAGCATCCCTGCTTTTAGCTGGAGGGCTTGTCGAAAATCCAGTCGCCGCAGGCGATGGCGTAACTTCGATTTAAAAATCGAAGAGCAGTGCCTGAGCAAGTTGGTTTAGCGCAATGGCTTAGGGGTTGTCAGGAAATAAGTCATACAAAGATGCGCAGGAGTTTTAGCCAGCACCAAGGCAGATTTCAGCGATTATAGCGGGCTATTTTAGTTGGAAGCTAACGTGGGTGATGGCCAAAATAACCAGCAGATTGTAGGAGTTATTTACTGACAAGCCCTTAGCACGTTGGGCTTCGATTTTGAAATCGAAGTTACGTTCTGACCGCAGCTGGAGAGGCTGTCGGGAAAATCATTTTGATCGCGCGCCCACTTTCTGGGTCACGTGTTAAGTCTGTGTTTTGGCGAGGGCTCGCTCTTTTTCGGTTTTACCCGATCCTGTTTCTACCCTGGCCCTTATCTCGCCTTCGTTGTCGCTCGATCCCGCGTTCTGAT